>CAIRFY010000666.1 GCA_903877945.1 uncultured Oscillochloris sp.
CGGGGGGGCTAGGGGGGGTGATTCAAACTACAACTGTAGTAATAGCCGATAGTACGACCGTTGTCGTTTGGATTACCCCCTAGACCCAATGCTTTTCAAATAAGCCAATCTCGCACCCTCACCCCCTGCCCCTCTCCCTCACGGGGAGAGGGGAGATTCCGCACCAGGACGCATCTGACTCCCCCTCTCCCGTTCAGGGAGAGGGGGCTGGGGGGTGAGGGCTGACCGGCGACAAACTGTAAAGTACCTGCGAACCTTGTCTAACAAACGCCAATGAATACCTCATCCAAAACTATCGCGCAGCTCCACGCCGAGAATCAGCGTCTGCGTGCCCGTATCGCCGCACTGGAATCCGACACCACGCACCGTGCCATCGAACACGCGGCCCTCCTCGACAGCTTGCTCGCGCACGCACCGATTGGCATCGCTCTGCTGGATACGGAGCTTCGTTACCAGCACATTAACGCCTCACTCGCCACCATGAACGGGATGGTGCCGGATGCCCACCTGGGTCGCACCATCCGCGAGGTGCTGCCTATACTCGCGTCAAAGCTGGAGACACCCTTCCTTGTGCAGGCCCAGGCCGAGGCGCTGAGCCACACGAATGCCGAACTGACCCGTGCGCTGCGGGTCAAGGACGAGTTTCTGGCTATGATGAGCCACGAGCTGCGCACCTCGCTCAACGGTATCCTGGGGATCAGCGAATCCCTTGACGAGGGCGTCTACGGGCCAGTCAGCGCACCGCAGCGCCAGGCAATTACCATGGTGCGGGAGAGTGGGTTACACCTGCTCGCGATCCTCTCCGACATCCTCGACCTGGCCCATATTGAGGCCGACCACGCATATTGATCTTCAGCCGGTTGATGTGGACAGCATCTGCGAATTGGCACTTCAGATTGTGCAGACCGCCGCACAACAGAAGGACGTCCACTCACGGTCAGCGTGCCCTGCGCATCATGCGCCGTCCCCTCGGCGGTATAGACTCGGTACCGAGTCGCTATAGCAATCCTCTTGGGGTTGTTGTGTGGAGTCAAGGCTTTAGCCGGATAAGGCCGCCTAAAGGCTCGACTCCTCTTCACAACCCGGATAGGATTGCTATACCACCGGAGGAGATATGCTCATCCGTCTTGCAATCGCCTGGATGCTCGGGGTGGTGGCGGGGTCGCTGTGGTCGCCGGGGGCGGGCTGGCTGTGGGCGGGCACAGGCGCGGCGGCGCTGATCGCCCTGGCCCTACGGCGAGTACCACGCAAACGCGATCTGGCCCTGGCCCTAGCCTGCGCCGCTCTCGGCGCGCTGCGTTATACGGCCAGCGTGCCGCCCGCCGGGCCGGACGACGTGCGGCTCATGGCTGGGCGCGGCGAACTGACCGTGGCCGGAAGCGTGGCCGGCGACCCGAGGCGCAGCGAAGACGCCCAGCAACTGACGCTTCAGGTTGACACCGCTCACCTGAAGGGGGCCGTTCGCTCGGTCGAAGGGAACATCCTGGTGGCCCTGCCGCCCTTCCCGATCTACCGCAACGGGGACAGGCTGGCGGTGACGGGCGTGCTGAAGAACCCACGTCCAGCCGAGCGCCCTGGAGACTTCGATTACCGGGCCTACCTGGCGCACCGTGGCATCCACGTGCTGATCCCTGAGCCAAAGGCCGTGCGCCTGCTACCGGCTGTCGCCAACGGGCCGCTGCGGCTGCTCTACGACATCCGCGAGACATGCAGGGCCACCATGGTTCGCCTGCTCCCCGAGCCACAGGCATCCCTGATCGTGGGTATCCTGCTGGGCATCCAGTCGAGCATCCCCGACGACGTATACGCCAACTTCTCGGCGACCGGCACCAGCCACATCCTCGTGGTCTCGGGCTGGAACTTCACCATTGTCGCCGCGCTGCTCGGCGGGTTCACGGCGCGGCTACGCCTGGGGCGCTGGCCCGCCTTCTGGTTCACCCTAGCGATCATGTGGATCTACGCCCTGTTCACCGGCGGGTCGGCGGCGGTGCTGCGGGCAGCGGTGATGGCCAGCCTGATGGTGCTGGCACGCAGCAGCGAGCGGCGCAGCGAACCCTGGACATTGCTGCTGGCCGCCTGCTGGATCATCAGCGCGGCAGACCCGCACACCCTATGGGATTTAGGCTTCCAGCTCTCGGCCCTGGCCACCGCCAGCCTGTTCGCCTTCGCCCGCCCGGTGGAGGGCTGGATCGGCAGTCGTCGGCCCTTCGTCTGGCCCTGGATGGCTCCCTTCACCGAGGCTCTCACCGCCACCCTGGCGGCGCAGGTCCTCACCCTGCCACTTATCCTTTCAGCGTTCGGCAACCTCTCGCTGATCGCGCCCCTGGCCAACGTGCTGCTGGTGCCCGTGGTGCCCTACGCCATGCTCTTCGGCAGCCTGGCCCTCGTTGGCGGACTGCTCTGGCTGCCCCTCGGCCAGATCCTTGGCCTGTTGCTCTGGCTTCCGCTGACCTGGATCGCCCAGGGGGTCGCACTCCTGGCCCGGCCATCCTGGGCCGCCGTGGTCATCCCACCCCTGCCGCTCTGGGCACTGCTGACATACTACGGTGTGGTTGGGGGGCTGTGGTGGTGGCGACACCGGGGTGATGCAACGTCACCCTCTGGCCCTCACCCCCTACCTATTCCCTAGTACCAATACCTTTCACATAAGCCGATTTATGCCGACCTTGCCCCCTCACCCCCTGCCCCTCTCCCTCAGGGGGAGAGGGGAGATTCCGCACCAGGATGCATCCGACTCCCCCTCTCCCGCTCAGGGAGAGGGGGCTGGGGGGTGAGGGCTGAGCGGCGGCAGATTCCTTATGTGAAAAGTATTATCCCTAGTACCGCGCACTGTCTATGTTATAATGCCCCGAGTCCAATCCCTCAGGAGAACGCTTTGCGCTGCCCCTTCTGCTAATTGATGGAGCCCATTTAGAATGAGTGTGGATACTACCCCCGAGCAGCGCGGTGAGCAAAATCCCGCTGTGCCGCGCCCGTCGCCCATCCAGCGCGCTGTGACTTCTCTCTCCCAGGTGCGCTGGGGCGAGACGCTGCTGATCGCTCTGGCGATGGCCGCAGCCTGGTGCGGGCTCTTCCTGGCCAACGGGATTGTCCAGGTACTCGCCGGGGTTGTCCCGGTGATGGCCGGACTCTACCTCGGTCGGCGCATCAAGGATAACTACCTGGCCCACGGGCTGGTTCTCGGCTTCGCTGGCTTCTGCTTTGGCCTGATTGCTGTGGTGACCTACGGCTATCTCGGTAGCCTCGGCCTTGTCCCCATGCCGATGCTGCCCATCCAGACCGCCACCCAGACCACCGAAATGGCCACGTTTGGCTCGCTGATCTTCTACTACTGCACCTACTCGATCTTCGCCCTCATCCCGTTCCCCGCTTTTGGCACCGTCATGGCGGGGCGCACCGAGCAGCGCACCCGCGACCTGAGCAAAGAGGTTGATGATCGCGGCGGTCGCCTGGAACGCCCTGGCGTTATCCGTACCCTCGACGACCTGCGCGGACTCTCGCTGCCCCAGCTTGGCTCCTATATCTCGGCGGTCTACAAAAAGAAGGGCTTTGAGTTTAAGGACTACCGCTTTATCGATAAGGACAAACATCTCGACATCGAAATGACCTACAATGGCGAACTCTATCTGATGCGGCTCTCGGTGGCCGATAAGGTGCGCCCTGGCACGCTTGAGAGCTTGATTCAGGATATGCGCCGCCGCGAGATCGCCAAGGGGCTCGTGATTACGTCCACGGAGTTTACCCCCGATACGCTCAAGGCGGCCTCCAATAAGCGCAATATCGTCGCTATTGATGGTCAGACCCTCTTCGACATCGCCGAGTCGTGACCCGTCACGTTAAGAGGATTTATGAAGATTGACCTCACAGGCCGCGTTGCCCTCGTCACCGGGGGCGGGCGCGGCATCGGTCGGGCGATTGCCATCGCCCTTGCCGGTGCCGGTGCGACGGTGGTGATCAACTACCGTGGGAATAGCGCCGCCGCCGAAGAAACCGTGGCCGCGATCACGACGGCCGGCGGCAGCGCCCAGGCGATTCAGGCCGATGTGAGCCAGGCCGCCGATGTTGAGCGCCTCTTCAAGACCACCCTCGACGCCCACGGGCGCCTCGATGTGCTGGTGAATAACGCCGGAATCACCCGCGATACTCTGCTCCTGCGGATGAAAGAGGACGACTTCGACCAGGTGATCAACACCAACCTGCGCGGAGTCTTTCTCTGCACCAAGGCCGCGTTTCGGCCGATGAGCAAGCAGCGCGGCGGGCGGATCATCAACATCAGTTCGGTGATCGGCCTGATTGGTAACGCGGGACAGGCCAACTACGCCGCCGCTAAGGCCGGGATCATTGGCTTCACCAAATCCACTGCCCGCGAAATGGCCCCGCGCAATATCACCGTCAACGCTATCGCTCCGGGCTTCATCGACACCGAGATGACGAGCGTCCTTGGTGATGCAACCCGCAAGGCGATCCTCGAAAACATCCCCCTCGGTCGCCTCGGCCAGCCCGAGGAGGTGGCCGCACTGGCCTGCTTCCTCGCCTCCGATGCCGCCGCCTATATGACCGGACAGACCTTCGCTATCGACGGTGGCATGGTGATGTCGTGACGCCGACGCCGACGCCGACGTAGGGGCGAAGCAGGTGCCC
>CAIRFY010000667.1 GCA_903877945.1 uncultured Oscillochloris sp.
GCGCCCAGTCCTCTTCCACCGGTAGCGCCTTAAGACTTCGGAGCATCATAACGTCGAGGGCCACATAGGCGCGCCTATGTGGCCCTCGACGTTATGATGCTCCGAAGTCTTAAGGCGCTACCGGTGGAAGAGGACTGGGCGCACGCGCAACATCAGGCCGACATCGACGAGCGTGTGGAAGGCTATTACTGTCCAGATATCTTGGTAGAGCCAGAGACAGAGGCACCAACCAAACACAAGAGCGACCTCGGCCATCGGGCGAAACTTACGGATCGCCTTTGATCGCGGAGAGTCATCAAAGTGCGGCGGCAGCAGGCGCAGCCAGAAGAGGCCGTGGATCAATCCGCCGTAGATCGCAAAGAAGATCAGGCCGAGTATAAAGCCAGCCACGCTGGCTGCATCCGCCGGGGCGAAGAGGCCCACGAGTGCGGAGCCGATGGTGGCCCCAAGCCAGTACACAAAAACAAAGGCCAGCGTCTCAAAAAAGCCATTGCCAAGGGAGAAGATCACCGTTGGGATGACTCGCACCGGACGGTTGTCGTGCCGTGCGACGAATACATAGAGCGTCTGGCTGAACGCAAAGGTCAGCACCAAGTAGAGGATAAACCCCGGATGTGCAAGGGTGGTCGCAACATTCCACGACCCAAGCCAGTCGCGCAGGGTCAGCACGCCAAGGGCGAGCGAGATACCCCAATAGATGAGCATCGCCCGCTCTGGGTGCGCCATGCCCATACGGACGTACGTGATGTCGGACTTTGTTGCCTTCGTGGTCTCAAACTTGATGTCCATGGGGAAACTCCATGGTATGCGAATAATCGATGCCAGCAGCGAGTGTATCATATATGCACAGTCTTTGCAATATATGCAACCACACCTCGTCCGGGCATGTGCAAAGTCGTGTGATCGCCGCTCAGCCCACACCCCCCCGACCCCACTCCCAGAACGGGAGAGGGGGAGCCGAGCGCATCCTGATGAAGAAACTCCCCTCTCCCCGTGAGGGAGAGGGGCAGGGGTGAGGGGGCCGGATCTGACTTTGCTCATGCCCTGCCACACCTCGTCCGGGCACCTGTGACGTTCTGTCGCTATAATCTTGTTACATGAGCAACAAGATTACTTATATGTAATGGTACCATGAAGCATCACAAATGACAAGAGGGCTGCACAATAGTGTGCAAGCCCCCCCAGAAGTGGACAATCCTACACTCGTAAGGCTCATCAGTGTGCGGTCGGCCCCTTATGCCCATGCGCGTGGTCAGCGTCATGATGAAACGCAGAACCGAGTCGCGAGCCACGGGGCAGGTTCACAATTTCGGCGGCATCGTCATCTTCGTCTTTGTGATGATCATCGTGGCTATGGTGTGAGCCATGCCCCGCCCCATATTCGGTTATCAGGCTTGCAGCCCGGATACGCCGCTCGTATTCACGGCCAATGCTTGCAAGTATCCGCCCCCATAAGCTGACTGGCTTGGCCATACACATTCCACCTTATAATGATGATTCAATGGTCTGTAATGCCGCCATTATACACGAGGAGCCGATATGTCTTTGGCGCTGATCGCCGGCGGCGTCGCCCTGAGCTTTCGGGGCTACGGGCAGGCGCTGGGGATCGAGGCAATAGAATAAAGCATGCGATATGGTACCATATTTGCCATGCAACACAACAACCCCGTATCGTCGCCTCCCTCTCCTCTCGCAGAACATCCGCCGAGTGGAGCCTACCGGGTTGTCGTTGGCATGCTGCCCCTCTGGGGTCTGCTGCTTATGCTCGCTATGCTCAACTACCCGTTGATCAGCCGTGATCTGTGGACAGATGAGGCGTACACGGTGAGCTACACGGTTCACCCAACCATGAGCGCGCTGCTGGAAGATGTGCGTAAGAACGAAGAAACCCCACCTCTTTACTTCATGAGCGTCTGGCTGTGGTCACGTGCGTTTGGCACGAGCGAGGTGGCGATCCGCGTCCTGTCGGTGATCTACGGCGCGGGGGCCGTCCTCGGGTTTGCCGCGTTCATCAGGCAGCGGCTGTCCCCCGATGCTGCGGTCGTGGCCGTCGTCCTCATGGCCGCATCCCCACTCTTCCAACGCTACCTCACCGAGGCACGTGGGTACACGATGACGGTGCTGCTTACGGTCGCCTGTATCACGGCATTCGAGCGCCTCTACCAACGACCTGAGAGTCGGTTGGCTCAGGTGATCTACGCCCTGAGCGCGGTAGTTCTCTTTCTGACCTCGTACTTTGGCGCGGCCCTATTAGCCGCCCAGTGGCTCATCTCGCTCTCGCTGTTGCGCGCACCTGCCACACGTCGGCGTCGGATTGTGGGGTGGGTGGGTGTCCAGATGATCATCGTCGCCTGTCTGCTGCCCTGGCTGCCCTCCCTGCGCTACCAGATGTTCATCTCTCCGGCAGTGACGTCCGATTGGGGCAGTGGCCTGCGGGATTACTACTTCCTGATTCTTGGCGTGCTGATGGGTGGCGTGCTGCTCGGTGGTGTGCGGTTCCTGATCGGGTGGCTTATGGCGGCGGCGGCGGGGCTCATCCTCATACTCGCCGCTGCCCAAGGCGGTCGGGCGATGAACGGGTTCGTTGTGCGCAGCCTGGTCTTGCCCGCAGCCATGCTGCTGTTGATGGTTGTGATGATCCAGGTCGTCGCGACCCGGTATCTGATTGTGATCCTGCCCGGCTCGGCCATCGCCGCTGGGGTCGGGTTTGTCGCGCTCCGTAGCTACCGGCCCTGGTTGGCATGGACAATGCTCGCCTTGCTCGTCGGTGGAATGCTGCTTGCCCGTGTCATCACGACGCCGGTTGATGTGCCTGGAGCCTGGGGACGTTTGATCGCCCGCATGACCGCCGAAGTCGATCCGGCGGGTGATATCGTCCTCTTTCACCCGCCATGGGATCAGCGAATCTTCGAGTACTACTACCACGGCCCGCAGCTACCGATGGCCGGTGCCCACAATTACGACGACTTCTACTACAACCAGGGCTATGTTATCCGCAAAACGTGGACGGTAGCTGAGGCCGAGCCGGTCATCGTCGGCCACCGACGGGTGTGGGTGTTTTACGATCAGCTTCATTATCAGGCGCGTGCGCTCGATCTGCCCTACCAGCAGCTAGGGCACTGGAGCGAAGGGCGTCTTGAGCTGTTTCTCTACGATGTCCCGCCCCGGTAAGAATGGTTTATCATGCTGAGCCGGTCGTGAGGCCGACGGGCGGACTCTCCCATCCGATCATCTCAGTGGGAACGAGGCACTGTGCTGCAGCAGATTTTCGCTGATTGGCGTTCGCTCATGGTCGGCATCCAAATCTGGCTGGCCGGTGGCAACCCCTACGGAAGCTACCAGCACCCCGTCTTCCCCGGCACCACGGTTCACGTTGGCTGGTACGCCTATCCGCCGCCCTCTTTGTTCCTGGCCACACCCCTGGCGCTCCTGCCGTGGCCGATCAGTGCTGCGATCATGCTTCTGATCTGTATTGTTGGCTTCGACCGCTGGGTGTACCTGCGCAGTGGGCGGGTCGGCTTGCCCTGGCTCCTGCTGTGGCTACCCTTTACCCAAGGAATATGGATCGGGCAGACCACGCTGCTGGCGCTGGTGGGCCTGATCTGGGCCGAGCAAGCCGCCAGCGAGGGCCGTGATATACGTGCCGCCCTGCTGCTGGCCCTTGTTATGCTCAAGCCGCAGGTGGGGGGGGTGTCTGTCGCCCTCCTGCTGCTCAGCGCCCTCTATGATCGGCGCTGGCGTCTGGTGGCCACCTTCACCGCCGTGTGCGTGGCCCTCTGGGGCGGAACCGCCCTGCTTGCGGGGCCGCAGATCTACGTCCAGTGGATCGCTGGCCTCAGTGGGTACACGAGCGCGATCCCCGACCGACCGCTGCTCTTCCCGCCTTTTGGCCCGATCCTTGGACTATTGGCCCTGCTCCTCTGGTATCGCCACGGACGCGGCGACATCTTTGGCCTGGCGCTCCTCGTCAATACGCTGATCTACCCGATCTCGGTGATCTATACCGCTATCGCCATCGCCGTCGTGGTGATCCGCTGGCGACCCACGTGGCCCTGGTACCCCCTGGCCCTGAGCTGGATCATCCCGCTGGTTTTCCCCCTCACTGTTCGCACCCCCGACAGCATCGCTGGCATGACTCAGGCGATTATTGCGACCGGCCTGCTGGCTGGCCTGCTGCCATCGCTGCCGCAGGTATGGCGCACGTCCTCTGCGGCGTAGCCCATGCGCGTCAGCGGTGCCAAGACGTTGCCACAGCCCCCTCTCCCGATCAGGGAGAGGGGGCTGGGGGGTGACTTTGCACCTGCCCTGGCCCTTTGCGGGAAGCAGTGCCCCAACGTGCTACAATGGCGTCTATGAGTGAGCACAAGCTGCCCGCCACCCAGGCGGCTCACGTGTTAGATTTTATTAGCCATAGCCCCGCGCAGACCGAGCGGATCGGCCAGCGCCTCGGCGAGCAGTTCGTCGCGGGTGATCTCATCCTGCTCATCGGTAACTTTGGGGTCGGTAAGACTCACTTGGTCAAGGGTGTGGCTCGCGGGCTGGATTCGGATGATCTAGTGACCAGTCCGAGCTTTGTATTGGTGAACGAGTACCGGGCGGGCGCCGCCCGGAAGCACATGCCGATCTACCACGTCGACCTGTACCGGATCGCCGAGGCGGGCGAACTGACCACCATCGGCCTCGATGAGCTCTGGGCTGGCGACGGCCTCTGCCTGATCGAGTGGCCCGAGCGCGCCGCCGCGCTGCTGCCCGCTGTGCATATGGCCATCCATATGCAGCACCTGAGCGAAACGAAGCGCCGCCTGCGTCTCGCCCCCCACGGCCAACGGTACATCGATCTGCTTGACCGCTTTAAGGGGATAACCTTCGGGTGATATGCTTCTCGCTATCGATACCGCCACGACCATCAGCGGCCTCGCTCTCTGCGACAAGGGTGAGCTTCTGGCTGAGTGTACCTGGGCATCGGGACGTCATCACAGCGCGCAGTTGATGCCCCAGCTCGATCTGCTGCTGCGCCACGTCGGCATCGGCCATGAGTCGCTGCGGGCGGTGGCGGTGGCCCTCGGGCCGGGCAGTTGGAGCGGCCTGCGCGTCGGCCTGAGCGTGGCCAAGGGGCTGGCCCTCGCCGGGGATATGCCGATTATTGGGGTGAGTAGCCTGGAAGCTCTGGCCTACCAGCAGCAACGTCGGAGCCTGCCGATCTATCCGCTGATCCGCCTCGGCCGCGACCGCTTCGCCTGCGCCGAGTTTGCCTTCGGCAGCGGTATCGAGCGCCGTGGCCCCGACCGCAATGTGAGCGTGGATGAAATCTGTGCCGAGGTAATCGACCGCGCCCTCTTCTGTGGCGACCTGAACGACGATGTGCGCGGGCAGATCCTGACGATCCTTGGCGAGCGGGCGATCTTCCCTTCGCCCGCAGCCACCCTGCGCCGCCCCGGATTCCTTGCCGAACTGGCCTGGCTGCGCCTCCAGGGCGGCGAGTGTGATGACATCGTGGCCCTGGAGCCGGTTTATTTAGGCGATGCTGTGAAGGTGACGCGGTGATACGGGGACGCGGGGACGCGGGGACGCGGGGACGCGGGGACGCGGGGACGCGGGGACGCGGGGACGCGGTGTCGCGGGGACGCGGTGACGCGGTGACGCGGGGACGCGGGGACTGTCACCTCGTCACCCAGTCACCTCGTCACCCAGTCACCCAGTCACCCAGTCACCCAGTCACCGTATAGCAGTCCTACAC
>CAIRFY010000668.1 GCA_903877945.1 uncultured Oscillochloris sp.
GTGCGTCCTGTCATTCTGAGCGAAGCGAAGAATCCCGGTCGGGACGCTTCGCTTCGCTCAGCGTGACAGCGTTACGTATGCTCTACTGCGATTCATCCATCACCCGGAGAAACAACTCCACCGCCGCCGGGTCGAGGTGGCTACCGGCGAGCGACTTGACGTGTGCGCGCACATTCTCCTCGGGCCATGCCTGGCGGTAGGGCCGATCCGAGCGCAGGGCGTCCCAGATATCGATCACTGCAAATAGCCGCGCCGCCAGCGGGATCTCCTCGCCGCGCAGGCCACGCGGGTAGCCAGTGCCGTCCCATTTCTCATGGTGGCAGTAGGGAATATCCAAGACCGGCTGGAGGAACGTGATCGGCGCGAGCAGGTTGTAGGCATAAACCGGGTGCATCCGCATCAGCCGCCACTCCTCATCGTTCAGCTTGCCGGGCTTGAGCAGCACCGCGTCGGGGACGCCCATTTTACCGATGTCGTGGAGCAGCGCGCCCCAGCGCACATAGCCCACCTGCTCCTCACTCATGCCGACGGCCCGTGCGAGGCGTACCGCGAGGTCGGTGACGCGCTGTGAGTGGCCATGTGTCTCCTCATCGCGTAGGTCGAGAGCATTTGACCAACCCTCTAGAGTGTGATCGTAGGCTTGGCGCAATTCAAGATTCGAGAGCTTCAGATCATTGACCAGGCGAGCGTTCTCAATCGCCACAGCAGCAATGTTCGCCGCCATCCCGAGCATCGTGGCATGCGCCATGCTGTAACTGCCGGTGCTGAAGCTCTGCACCTGGAGCACGCCGACCACCCGCTCGCGGGCAATCATCGGCACAAAGAGCATCGACTCGGTCGTGTCGCCAGGCTCACCCACCAGAAACGCCTTGTTCGCGTGCTGGTACACCTCTTCCATGCTACCCACAATGAAGGGCTGGCGGGTGTGGATCACATTGCTCTGGATGCCCTGGCCCAGCGGAACCAGCGGCAGCGGCGGGAACTCGGTCGGGTCAAGCCGCTCGCCGTCGAGGAAGGCGAAGGTACAGATCATCAACTGATTTTCGGCATCAAAGAGCGTAAAGATCGCGCCCCCAACATCGGGTAGCAGTTGCAAAGCGACCTCGTACAGCCGTTCGTAGATCCGATCCAGGTCGAGGGTCTCGGCGAGGGCGCGGCCTAGCGTATTGATCGCCTCCAGGTCAGCCGCATGCGAACGGGCGGAGGCGAGCCGGATCGCATTGACCACGGCCTGGGCGGCGAGATCGGCCAGGATGTGCAGCAACTCTGACTCGCTGGCCGAAAGGTCGGCCCGACCAGCGGGGAGCATGATGGACAAAGCGCCCACAGGCTGATCGTCGCGCCAGAGGCCAATCACCACCGAGGGAGCATGTTCTGACGAAGGAGACACACCTTGCGGGGTGGGCGGCGCGGGGCTGGCCGGGGGCGGGATGAGATGAACCACCGAGGGCAGATCGCAGTCACAGACGGCCACATAGCGGATCATACGCCGCTGCTCGTCGTAGGCTCCGGCAACGACGCCCACGACGCCAAGGATACGAGCTGACTCATCACAGACGATCTGGAGCATGGCCTTGGGATCGTGGTCGGCGTTGAGCCGTGAGATCAGACGGGCCAGGGCCATCATCTGTGAATCTGTCGTCGTATGCACCATAGCTCTAGGCTACCACACTGGAGCAACAATGTACCACGCACGAAGGGAGGCGTGACGGAAACACGTCACGCCTCCTTTGGTTTGTTTCTATCAGACAACCATCAGACAACCATGCGACTCCGCCGCACAACACCCGATGAAAATGGCCGCCGATGCCCGGCTATCGGCTATCGGCTATTACTACAGTTGTCGTTTGAATCACCCCCCCTAGCCCCCCCGCACGCGTTCAAAGGGGGGGGGGGAAGAGGCGATTTGGGGCGTTCTAACGCCGCAAGATGCTGCGCAGTTGTTTGCAGCATCAGGAAGCCTAA
>CAIRFY010000669.1 GCA_903877945.1 uncultured Oscillochloris sp.
CTATCGCCGGGACGCTTCGCTTCGCTCAGCGTGACATGTGTGGCAGGGTGACTACGCACTATCGCCGGGACGCTTCGCTTCGCTCAGCGTGACATGTGTGGCAGGGTGACTACGCACTATCGCCGGGACGCTTCGCTGCGCTCAGCGTGACATGTGTGGCAGGGTGACTACCTTTACAATGCGCTGCGCCCGAAACCTGACACCTGACACCTGACACCCAAAATCCAAAATCCAAAACCCAAAATCTAACAGGAAATAGGAATCATGGCCCTCCTTACCCCCCTCGCCGTTGCCGTTGGTAAGTTAGCCGGACAACTCTCGCGCCGATTGGGCGCGGGCGGCGGCACGACGCTGCCCGGCAGCCTCGCCCGCCGCCTTGTGCCGAGCATTCTCCGTGACCTGAGCGCCGGGTTGCCCCACGGCGCGGTGCTGATCAGTGGCACCAATGGCAAGACCACCACCAGCCGCATGCTCAGCGAGATCCTCAAAGATTCTGGCGAGCGCGTGCTGCACAACCGCGCCGGGGCCAACCTGATCGCCGGTCTTACCGCCACCACATTGGCCGATGCCGACTGGGCTGGTCGCCCGCGTGCCAGCATCGGCCTCTTCGAGACGGATGAAGCCGCCTTGCCCCAGGCTGTCGCCGAGACCTGTCCGCGCCTTGTCCTCATCCACAATCTCTTCCGCGACCAGCTTGATCGCTATGGCGAGGTGGATACAGTGGCAACCGCATGGCGCACCGCCCTGGCAACCCTGCCCCCCGAGGCGACCCTGGTGCTGAATGCCGACGACCCGGCGGTCGCCGACCTGGGGCGCGATCTGGCAGCGCGGGTGGTCTACTACGGGCTGGATGACGCTCGCCACGCTGCCGGGGCGGGCGCGCATATCGCGGACTCGCAGTTTTGTCGGCGCTGCGGGACACGCTATATCTTCAGCTTGGCCTTTTATGCCCACATCGGCCATTATCATTGTCCGGCCTGTGGTCATTCCCGCCCCGCACCCGACATCCGTCTGGTTCGTCTTGATCTCCAGGGTACTGTCGGCAGCCGACTTTACCTGACCTACCCCGGTGGCGCAATGGAGATTGACCTACCGCTACCGGGCCTCTACAACGCATTGAACGCCCTGGCAGCCAGCGCCGCCGCCCTCAGCCTAGCGGTGGCTCCGCACACCATCCGCAGCGCCCTGGAGCGCTTCAGCGCCGCCTTCGGTCGGATTGAGCGAGTCAGCGCTGGCCCCGGCGGTTCTTCCATGCTGATCGCCCTGATCAAAAACCCCGTCGGCGCGACCGAAACCGTACGCATGCTCGTTGGCGATGGCACCGCCCCGCAGGCGATCCACCTGCTGATTGCGATTAACGACCGACTTGCCGACGGGACAGACGTTTCCTGGCTCTGGGACGCCGAGTTCGAGGCTCTCGCTGATGCCGCCAGCGTCACGGTAAGCGGAACCCGCGCCGCTGACATGGCCGTGCGCCTAAAGTATGCGGGCCTTCCCGAAGACCGCATCCACGTTCTCCCCGCCCTGCCCGCCGCCGTTGATGCGGCCCTCGCCACACTGCCCGCTGGCTCGACACTCTTCATCCTGCCTACCTACACCGCCATGCTCGAACTGCGCGAGAACCTCGCCGCTCGCGGCTGGGTGCGCCAATTTTGGGATGAGTGAGGGGTGTTTAGTAAGACAATGAGACTTCCTCGATTTACGGCCACAGAAAGACACAGAAGCACACGCACAAGGCAATACCGCAAGACTCGCCCTGTGCGGTGCCGCCGCCGGGGGGCTGAAGCCCC
>CAIRFY010000670.1 GCA_903877945.1 uncultured Oscillochloris sp.
CCACCACGCCAAATTCGTGACACATCTTGCTCCAAATAGGCGTCTTGCCACTCATCTTCAATCTGGTAAGGATAAGGTTTTCCCCATTTGGTTGCACACCACTCCCACACATTCCCGGCCATATCCAGCACCCCATAGGGGCTGGCCCCATTCGGGTACTGGCCCACCGGCGTGGTTTTGCCGATGCCTGCTTCTTTGCTGTTACAACGACCAACCTCCCAGGTATTCCCCCAGGGCCAGATCCGCCCGTCGGTTCCACGCGCCGCCTTCTCCCACTCCGCCTCGTTGGGCAGGCGGAACTCGTGGCTGGTCTGGGCGCTCAGCCAGCGGCAGTAGGCCACTGCCTCGAACCAGCTTACGCCGACCAGCGGGTAGTCCGCTCCGTTCCACTTCTCGTTATCCCAGTAGCGCGGCGTAACGATCTTCTCCTGCTCTCGCCACTGCCAGCCAGCCTGCGTCCAGTACTGTCGATTGCGGTAGCCATCGCCCTCGACGAAGGGCCGGAACTGGGCGTTGGTCACGGGAGTCTTACCGATCCAGAAGTCGGGTAGGGTGAGGGTGTGCTGGGGTTTCTCGTCACTGTCGGCCTGCGTATCGGTGTCACTACTGCCCATCAGGAAAGGGCCAGCGGGGATGGGGATGAGGGTGGGGAGCCAGGACACCCTCACCCCCTGTCCCCCTCTCCCGTGCGCGGGAGAGGGGGGACTCGCTTTGACGCTGGCGGCGGGTGTCGGAGGGGGCTGCGTGGCCTTTGGGGTCACTGGCGATGCGGGGGCGGGGGCAGCGCGGCGCTCGAATTGCCCCATCTCCCGCCGCAAATCCTCGATCTCGATGGTGATGTGGGGAGGACAGTCGATCCCATAACGCGCCGCTGTGAGTTCGAGGGCCGCGAGACGACGCTTCTTTGCGGTAATGACCGCATCCGTAGTGGCGGGAGCCGGAGTCTCGACCGGCTGCGCCGCCTCGATCCGGCTGATCTCGTCGGCAAGCTCGTTGGCGTGGCGCTGGAGGCGCATCTGCTCGGCAGGCGTGATGGCGCGTTCGGCGTGACTGGCGGTGGTAGCATGCTCCAGCTTTAGATCGCTGAGATACCGCGTGAGCGCTGCCTGCCGGGTCGCCTGGGCCGCGTCGGCCATGCGGTCGGTCGATGGCATACCGAAGTGCAGCCACTCGGCCAGAGCCACGGCCAGCAGCGGGCTGCGCGGTACCCAATAACGCCCATTTCGCCGCGCCAGACCGAGCAACTCTAGGCGGGCGGTGTCGTCATCGGTGGTGCTGGTGCGCTGGTTGGCGGTGAGCAACCGTCGCGCCGCGCCTGCGAGTTGGGGATCGCCAATGCTGCGGCGAAGGTGTTCCAGCAGCGAGTCTTCCCCATCCAGCAACGCCCAGCACAACTCCTCGACCAGGGCTTCGTCGAGCGGATCGCCCCGCAGATGGCGTTCGGCCAGTAGCCCGCCAATGCGCTGGGTCAGGTAGGGGTGGCCGCTCACCCGTGCGTAGACCGCACGCCCGAGGGTTGTGGCAGGCTCCGTCGCAACGCCCACCAGCGTGAGTCCGGTGGCGATCAGGGCAACCGCATCAGCCTCGCCCAAGTCGTTGAGACGCACAATCTCGCAGACATTACGCAGGGTTGATGCCTGCACAATCGCCAGGTCGTAGAGTTCTAGGCCACCTGCCAGCACAAACTGGGTTTTGGCTAGGGCCGGACTCACCAGCCGATGTGTATGTAGGGCACGAATGACGTGGGCGAGATCCTCGCGGGTCGCCTCGGGCAGACGGGCGAGTTCATCGAGCAGCAGCACGAGGCGCTGAACCTCGTCACCGGCCAATGCCTGCTCCAAAAAGCCGCGCAACTCGGGGATACCGGCAGTTGCGGGGACGGGCGGTAGGTGCGGCAGGTTGGGCCGCAACTCGGCAATCAGGTGCTGGAATGCAGCGTCGGTGGTGACACGCGGGATGCCCTGAAAGTCCACCCGGCAGACCCGCACGCGCTCCGGCAGCCGCTCGCGTAGGCGGGACTCCAGCCGCAGCAGCAGGCTAGTCTTGCCATTCTGCCGCCCGCCGTAGACGAGCAGGAATGATTTATGGTCGTTGAGACAGGCACGCTCAAGCTGGGATAGCTCGGCGGCCCGCCCCTGGAAGAGCGGGTCGTGTTCGCCGAGCGCGCCGGTCTGGGTGAAGGGGTTGTGCATCATCGCCGATAGCCGATATCTGATAGTACTACAGTTGTAGTTTGAATCACCCCCCCTAGCCCCCCCGCAAGCGGGGGGGGACAATGCATTGGTTGGGTCCCCCCCGCAAGCGGGGGGGGACAATGCATTGGTTGGTCCCCCCCCGCA
>CAIRFY010000671.1 GCA_903877945.1 uncultured Oscillochloris sp.
CTGATGACGCGCATTCCGTGGCAAGCGAACTGGCACACCAGTCGGCCAACTCTGATGATCCCGAATACGGCGAGCCGCGATCTGCTGCTCCAGATCGCCCATCGTTATGGCGCACAATACCTGGTGCTGGAGAATCAGCAGCGGGTGAAGGGTGATGTCGGGCGGCTACTGGCCCCGCTGCTTAACCAGAACAATCAGGTTGGCACGGTGATCGACGGGTTTGAGTTGGTCTATGCCAGTCCGACGGCGGATTTTCGGGCGTTTGTGTATCGGATACCGGGAAAATAGCCGATAACCGATAACCGATAGCCGATAGGCCATTTTGTCGCGGCGGTGTGTACACCGCGCGTGGGAGATCGAATAGATCTAATGCGTATTCTGATGCTGGCCTCGTCGTACCCGAAGTACCCTGGGGAGACGACGGCACCCTTTATTGAGGAGATCGCGGCGGGTGTGGCGGCGCGTGGCCACGCGGTAACGCTGCTGGCCCCCTGGCACCCCGAGATCCGCCGCGCTCCGGTGGAGCGCGGGGTGCGGCTGGGCTTCTTTCGCTACGCCCCGCACCCGGCACTGAATATCTGGGGCTACGCCCAGGCGCTGCTCAGCGACACGCATATCAAGCGCCGCGCCCTGCTGGCCGCGCCCTTTGCGCTGGCGGCGGCGACGCTGGCGCTGCTGCGCACGCTGGCGGCGGCGCGGCGGGCTGGTGCGCCCTTCGATCTGGTGCAGGCGCACTGGGTATTACCCAACGGCCCGCCGGCGGCGCTGGCCGCCCGCGCCTACGGGTTGCCCCTGGTGATCAGCCTGCACGGCAGCGATATTTATCTGGCTGAGCGCAGCCGGGCGATAGCCACGGTAGCTGGCGTGGCCTTCCGCAGCGCCGCCGCCGTGACGGCGTGCAGCGCCGACCTGCACGACCGTGGGGTGCGCCTGGGCGCTCGTCCCGCAACCACGACGGTGATCCCCTATGGCGTGGATATTCAGGAGTTTCGCCCCGACGAGGCGGCCCGTACCGCCGTGCGGGCCGAGCTTGGCCTGGATGACGGTGCGCCCCTGGTGCTGGGGCTGGGTCGCCTGGTGGCGAAGAAGGGCTTCGGCGTGCTGCTCGACGCCTGGCCCCAGGTACTCGCCCACGCCCCGCGTGCTACCCTGTGCATTGTGGGCTACGGCGACCTGCGCGGTTCCCTGGAGGAGCAGGCGCGGCGGTTGGGCGTCGCCACGCAGGTGCGCTTCCCTGGGCAGCTAGAGCGCCGTCGGGCCGCCGCCTACATGGCCGCCGCCGATGTCTTCGCCTTGCCGATTGTGCGTGAGGGTGTGGACGGGCTGCCGAACGTGCTGCTGGAGGCGATGGGCGCGGGCAGGCCGGTGGTGGCCTCGCGGGTGGCGGGCGTCCCCGATGTGATTGACGACGATGTTCATGGGATGATCGTGCCTGAGCGCGACCCCGCCGCCCTGGCCGCCGCTATCCTGCGCCTGATCACCGACCGGCCCTTCGCCGAGCAGTTGGGCCGCGCCGCACGCGCCCGCGTCGAGCGGGAGTTGACCTGGGAAAAGACCTGCGAGCGGTTTGAGCGCGTGTATCGTGAGGGAATAGGGAAGAAGTGACGTTGCGCACGACACGCTATCTTCAAACATCACGCTACCTCATTCCGCTGGCGCTGTTTGGAGTCGCCCTGGCCGTGCGAGTCTACCGGCTGGACGCGCAGAGCCTGTGGCTGGATGAGGGCAGCAGTTGGCAGATGGCTAACCAGCCCTGGGCCACCCTGCTGGGCGATCTGCTCAGCCCCACGGCGGCCTACCCGCTCTACCACCTGCTGCTCAAGCTGTGGGTTTCCCTCTGCGGCGATGGCGAGATCGCCCTGCGCCTGCCCTCGGCCATCGCCGGGGCTGCGGCGGTGCCGGTGATTTACCTGACGGGAAAAGAGGCGCTCAGGAGCAATTCAGCCCTCACCCCCCAGCCCCCTCTCCCTGAACGGGAGTTTAGGGGTGAAAACATCCTCGTCCGAAATTCCCCCTCTCCCCGTGAGGGAGAGGGGCAGGGGGTGAGGGCGTCCATCTACCCGCTCGCTACGGCGCTGATCACGCTGATCGGCCCGTTCCCGCTCTGGTACGCCCAGGAGGCCAAGGCGTACAGCCTGCTGCTGCTGGCTGCCGCCCTGCTAACCTGGGGATTGCTGCGGGCGCTGCGCACCGGCGAGCGCCGCGACTGGCTGATCTATGGGGTCGTCGCCCTGGCTGCGGTCTGTGTTCACCGGCTGGCCGCGCTGGGTGTGGTGGCCGGGGGTTGGGCGTGGCTGGTGGCCGGGAGGCGGGAGGCGGGAGGTGGGAGGTGGGGGTCGGGGGCCGGGCTGGCCCTGATCAGCGCGGGCCTAGTGGCGGTGATGGTCTACGGGCTGGGCAGCGACCGGGCCGCGACGGGGGCGTATATCCCGGCGGGGCCGCTGGCCGCTCTGGGGCTGACCTTCACGCGCTTTAGCCTGGATCGCTGGCCGGGGGACGCGCCCTGGTGGTGGCTGCTGCCCTGGGTGATGTTACTGGGCTGGGGGCTGATTCGCCTGGGTATGTTTCAAACCAGCGTGACAATTCAGCGACGAAACGATGATGCGGTGAGGCGCTCCGTATCGCCTCATCGCCTCATCACCTCATCGCCTCATCGCAAGACGGTAAAGCTGAATGTACCCATTTTGAAACATACCTTAGACATGGATGTGTGGCGAGGGAAGGACGGATCACGCGCCGCCCCTGCGGCGATCTTGTGTATGCTGCTGGTGCCGCTGGGTCTGTTTTTGATCCAGTTGCTGTTCACCCGGCTCTACGAGGCCCGCTACCTGATTGTGGTCTACCCGGCCTGGGCGCTGGTGCTGGCGTATCCGCTGGTGGGTGACAGGTGGCGGGTGGCGGCGTTCATCACGGTTCTCGCCGCGCTCGGCACAGGGGGGGCCGCGCTGTTCCAACCGACCTTCGGGCTCTTCTCGGGTGCGCCGGTGAAGGAGCAGTACCGCGAGGCGATTGCGGAACTGGCGGCGCGGGTGCAGTCTGATGACGCGGTGGTGATCCATCCGTCCTACATTCGCCCGCTCTACGATTACTATATGCGCCGCCTGAGCGCCGACCCGGCTCCGCAGCCGTTGGTCTTCGCCGATTTTTGGCAGGGCGAGACGAAATACGGCCAGCGCGAGTGGGACATCGAGCGACACCAGAAGTTGGTCGGTTACACCCGCAGTTTTCTGCTGATTGCCCCCGAACACGCTAAGACGGTGGACTCACCGGCCACCGGTAGCGGCGATGAGTACGGCCTGGTGGGCAACTTCTGGGCCTTCAGCCGCGAGCAGCGCACGTGGCCCTGCGGGATTTGGCGCTACAATGGGGCGCACCTGCTCTGTCAGGAGTCCCCCGAGGCGTATATCACCGGCAAGCGGCCCCAGCCGACAACGTCTATGGGGGTTGGCTTTGGCAATACCTTGACCCTGCTGGGCTACACGCTGAAGGCGTCTGCCCCAGGCGGGCCGGGGGTCTACCGGGCGGGTGGGAACCTGCCGATTAGTCTGTTCTGGGCGGTGGATCAGCAACCGACGGAGGATCTGAGCTTCTTCTTGCATCTCTGCCAAGACTGCGCCGCGCCCCCACTGGCAGGCGACGACGGCCCGCCGCTGGAGGGCTACCTGCCCACGAGCAGTTGGCTGCCGGGGCATCCGGCCCGCGATGATCGGGCCATCCAGCTTCCACGCGACATGCCGCCGGGGCGCTATACGCTGCTCCTCGGCGTCTACCGACCAGGCAATCCCTCTCCCAGTGCGCGGCTGGCGGTACGCGGCGGCGAGGTGCTGAGCGCCGGGCGGCTGGTGCTGGGTACAGTTGAGATCGTAAGACATGGTTCAAACCAGCTTGACAGTGTGCAGTGAATGTAGCACCGCCTTCCAGGCGGTCAAGAGTACCACCGCAGGCGGGAAGCCCGCGCTACCAACTGTCATGCTGAAACCTGGCACCTGAAACCTTGTCTAACAGGTACATGACAATTTGATGCAGCGAAAGCATTTACCATTATGGGTCGCGCTCCTCCTCGGCCTAGCCCTTAGGCTGGCGCTGTGGGGGAACCTACCGCGCCTGGGCATGGTCGGCGACGAGGCCGAGTATCTGGCTGCGGCCGACTGGCTGGCCCACGGGCGGGGCTTTGCCTGGCACCTGCAGTACCTCTGGACGCGGGCGCCGCTCTACCCGCTGTTCCTGGCCGCCCACCTGGCCCTCTTCGGCGGCAGCCAGACGCCGATTTTTATCAGCCAGACGATCTTGAGCCTGCTGAATGTGGGACTCGTGTACCTGCTGGCGCGACAGGTTGTTGGGGCCGCGCCCCAACCCGCCCTCGCGCCGGGGATCGCCGCAACCCTGACGGCGATCTACCTGCCCCTGGCTACCTACGGCCAGTTGCTGCTGAGCGAGACCCTGTTCACTAGCCTGCTGCTGGGCGCGCTGGCGCTGCTGGGTGCGTGGGCTCGGCGTGGCGGCTGGGCCTGGCTGGTTGGCGCGGGGGCGCTGCTGGGCCTAGCCACCCTCACTCGCGGGATGACGCTGGGGTTTCTGCCCATTGTGGCGGGATGGGTTGTGTTCAATGCAAAATGCAAAATGCAGAATGCAAAAAGCGTAACGCATGGCGCAGAGGGGAGGGGGAGGGACAATGCAAAATGCAAAATGCAGAATGCAAAAAATAACCCACAACATGCAAAAGGGTGGATCAAGTACGGGGTCGTTCAATTTTGCATTTTGACTTTTGCATTGTGCATTTTGCAATGCAAAATGCAGAATGCAAAAAATAACCCGCAACATGCAAAAGAGTGGATCAAGTACGGGGTTATTCAATTTTGCATTTTGACTTTTGCATTTTGCATTGTCCTCCTGCCCTGGACGCTGTACGCGAGCCGCACTTACGGCGGGCTGGTGGTGGTGGATACGACAGGCGCCTTCAACCTGGCCCTGGGGGCGCGGACGGCCTACGACAGCGGGCGGAGCGACGCGCCGCTGCGTAACTTTGTGCTGGCCCTGCTCGACCCGACCCTCTCGGAATCGCAGCGGCGCGGCCTGCTGGCCGACCAGAAGGGTGGATCGTGCCTGTTCGCCGCTGGCGACGGGCAGATCATGGCCGCTCTGGGTACGCCGACGGCGCAGATCACCCAGGCCGACCGGCAGCGCCTGCTGAGCGCCGAGGCATTTTGCCTACTGCGGGCGGCGCCAGGGGCCTTTGTGAAGAAGAGCCTGATCGAGTTGGTTGACCTTTTCCAGATCAACTACACCGGCGACGAGCGCCTGAGCAGAGGGTTCGCCCTGGGTCGGCTGCCGCCCTGGTACACCCTGGCCCTCTTTCTGCTCGATGATACGTTGTATGTCATTACCCTTCCTCTGGCGGTGATTGGGTGGGCGCTGCTGCGAATTGAGGGTGAAAAATCGAGCATTGAGAAAGAGGTACCTCTTTCTCAATGCTCAATACTGATCGGCCTGTGGCTCCTGTACAACCTTGGGACGGCCCCGCTGCTGTTTGCGATCAATCGTTTCCGCGTGCCGCTGATGCCGCTGGTGTTTGTGTTGGCGGCCTACGCCCTGGCGAGCCTGCCACGCTGGGGCAACCTGCGCACGCGCTACGGCGCGGCCTGTGCCGCGCTGGCTGGCCTGCTGCTGCTGGTGGCGGGCACGCCCTACGCCTACCTGGAGCCACGCGCTCCCGGCGCGCCCTCACGCTGGGCATCGTACCTGGGGCCGTACCCGTCGAGTCTGTCCAGCACGTGGCTCGCCCTGGGCGCTCGCCCTGGCTACGAGGCTGAGCAGTACCTCGCCGCCGCCCTGAGTACCGGGGATGTCGCGGCAGCCCACGAGGCTCTGGGCGCAGCCGACCTGCCTGATTACGCTGCTGCGGTGGGGTCGCCGCTGCTCGCTGGGCTGGAGGGTCGCCCGGCTGCTGGTCTTGATCACCTGGCCAGCGAGCCGGTGCAACCGCTGGAGGACTGGCAACGCAGCCTGATCGCTGGCGAGTTGTTCCGCCAGTTAGGAGATCTGGGGGCCGCCCGCCGTGAACTGAACCCGTCCCAGGTGGATGACCAGAACCCGGTGGAGTGGGCCTGGCAGTGGCTACATCCGCCGCCTACACCCGGCAATCGGATCGATAGCGCCGATGACAACGATCTGGGCTATATCCGTGGTTTCTATCTGGGCCGCTATGATGCCGACCTGGGGGCGACGGTGCGCTGGGCCAGCAGTGACTCGGCCCTGCGCTTCCCCCACGCGGCCAGCGGCGACCCGCAACAGCTCTGTCTGAACGTGTCTGGCCTGGGCTGGCCGCAGGATCTCACCTTGCCCACGGTTGCTGTCGCTCTGGATGCTGCGCCGGTGGGTTCCTTTACCCTGAGCCGCGAGCTGAGTCAGGTCTGTCTGGATCTACCCGCCCGGCCCGCCGGGGCCAGCCTGACGATCACCTTGCATAGCAGCGATACCTTTGTCCCCGATGCCCTCGATTTGGTGCGCCAGCAGGGGCCGCAGGTGGGCCAGTTGCGTCGGCTTGCCTACCAGCTCGATTGGGCGGAGGTGAGGTGAAATGCAAAATGCAAAATGCAAGATGCAAGATGCAAGATGCAAGATGCAAGATGCAAAATCTAAAATCTTAGACATGGTTCGTGGCAGCTTTCCCGTTTGTAGCGTTCGTAGTAGCGGCTTCAGCCGCGTCAGGGGCGGATCGGGGGCTGAAGCCCCCACTATGAATTGTAAACCTGAAACCTGGCACCTGAAACCATGTCTAAAATCTAACATGCAGAATGTAAGAGGTTAAGAGGTGATGCGAAATGATGGGCAGCCGAAGGTTTTTGCATTTTGCATTTTGCATTTTGCATTGGCCCTACGGCTGCTGGCCTGGCGCTGGCACGAGTTCTACGCGCTCGGCGGCGATGAGCGCGAGTATCTGGAGCAGGCGGTCAGGTTGCTGCGCGACCACCAGTATGTTGAGTTGCACCTGATGCGTCCGCCGCTCTACCCGTTTTTTCTGGCCGGGTGTGTCTATCTGGTTGACTCGCTGGTGCAGAATCTGCGTCTGGTGCAGGCGCTGATCAGTGCGGCGACGGTGCCTCTGGTGTATCTGCTGGCCCGCGAGGTGGCGTGGCGTTCCGACGGCAGCGCACGGCGCACCCCGGCGCTGCTGGCGGCTTTGCTCTGCGCTCTGAGCTATACTCTGGCGGCTAATGCCAGTGAATTGCTGACCGAGGCGCTGTTTCTGTGTGGCCTGACGACCGCCCTCTGGTTGCTGCTGCGCGCCGCCCGCACCGGGGGGCTGGTCGAGACGACCCTCGCTGGCCTGATCATTGGTGCGCTCTGTCTGCTGCGCTCGGTGGCTCTGCCGCTGCTGCCGCTGGGGGCGGTGTGGATGGGGATCAATGCAAAATGCAAAATGCAAAATGCAAAATGTGAGGACAATGCAAAATGCAAAATGCAAAATGTGAAATGTGAGGACAATGCGCAGGACAAGGCAAAATGCAAAATGCAAAATGTGAAATGTGAAATTAATGCGCGAGAAGATGGGGGTAGACAAGGGGTTGCTCGATACGGGATGAAGCAAGGGGCTGTGCAATTTTGC
>CAIRFY010000672.1 GCA_903877945.1 uncultured Oscillochloris sp.
CGGCTCTCGGCTCTCGGCTCTCGGCTCTCGGCTCTCGGCTCTCGGCTCTCGGCTACCGGCTCTCGGCTACCGGCTCTCGGCTACCGGCTCTCGGCTACCGGCTCTCGGCTACCGGCTCTCGGCTACCGGCTCTCGGCTACCGGCTATCGGCTATCGGCTATCGGCTATCGGCTATCGGCTATCGGCTATTTTCACGTTAGCAGGTTATCGATCAGGCGCACTGCGCCCACTCGCACCGCCAGCGAAATCAGCGCGCCACGCGGGCCGACTTCGGCCAGTTCGCGCAGAGTCAGCGGGTCGGCGACGCTGACGTACTCGGGACGGGCCAGCGGCTCGCTAGTCAGCACCCCGGCCATAGCCTGGCGCAGCGCGTCCCCGCGCCGCTCACCGGACGTGAGCAACTCCCGCGCCGCCGTGAGCGCCCGGTACAGCACGGTCGCCGCCGCCCGCTGTTCGGGCGTCAGGTAACTGTTGCGACTGCTCATCGCCAAGCCGTCGGCCTCGCGCACCGTCGGGGCCACCACGATCTCTGTAGGCATATTCAGATCGCGCACCATCTGGCGCACCACCACCGTCTGCTGCGCGTCCTTCTGCCCAAAGTAGGCCATGGTCGGCTGCACGATATTCAGTAGCTTACAGACTACCGTGGCCACGCCGCGAAAATGATCTGGGCGGGCCGCGCCTTCTAGCACCTCATCGGCGGCGGGCAGCACCACCGCCGTGCCAAACCCGTTGGGGTACATCTCGCTCACCTCAGGCGCAAAAACCAGATCCACGCCCTCGTCTGCAAGCAGCCGCAGGTCGCGTTCAAGGTCACGCGGGTAGCGCGTAAAATCCTCGTGGGGGGCGAACTGGGTTGGGTTCACAAAAATACTCACCGCCGCCGCGCCGCACTCACGGCGAGCCTGACGCACCAGACTCAGGTGCCCCGCGTGCAGGTAGCCCATGGTGGGCACAAGACCGATCCGATCAAAACCGGCCCGTGCCTGGCGGAATCCATCCACCGTCGCAATCACATTCATAAAAAAAGTACCACCTGAGTCTTCAATGTCACGCTTCCCCGGCCCGATCCGCAAGCTGCGCCAGAGCAGCCGTGAGGGTATCCGCCGGCATCGTCGCGCTGTGTTCGGCCCCAGGGAAGGATCCGGCGCGCACCTCGGATGCGTAGGATTCCACTGCTGCGCCGATCTGGTCGGCCAGGTTCGCGTAGTGCTTCGCGTGGCGCGGCGCAAAGTCGCGGTACAGGCCGAGCATGTCGTGCCAGACCTGCACCTGCCCGGTGCAGCCCGCCCCCGCGCCGATTCCGATGGTTGGGATGCGCAGACGCGAGGTGATCACGGCGGCCAGTTCAGCCGGAATAAGCTCTAGCACAATGCCGAAAGCCCCGGCGGCCTCGATAGCCAGGGCGTCGACGATCAACTGCGCGGCGGCGCGGGCCTCTCGACCCTGCACCCGCGTGCCGATCTGGTTGACCGACTGCGGCGTAAAACCGATATGGCCCATCACCGGGATGCCGAGCGCAACCAGCCGGGCGATAATCGGGGCGACGGAAACCCCACCCTCCAGCTTAACGGCATGGGCACCGGACTCCTGCATCACCCGTCCCGCGCTGGTGATCGCCTGCTCGACGCTGGCATAGGTAAGAAAGGGCAGATCCGCGACCACCAGGGCGTGCTGGCTGCCGCGCACCACCGCCTTAATATGGTGCAGCATCTCGTCCAAGGTCACAGGCACCGTCGAGGTATAGCCCAACACAACCATACCCAGCGAGTCGCCCACCAGGATCATCGGCATACCGGCCCGGTCGGCAATCTGCGCGGAGGTATAGTCGTAGGCGGTAATCATCGGGATGCGCTCGCCACGTTCCTTCATCTTCTGAATATCGAGGATCGTCATACGCATTGCGCACCTCCTTCCACACATTGGTCAGACAGGCGTTCTGCCTAACCACAAGCTGCCGAAGGCTGATTGTAGCATAGTGCAAAGTAACATTGCTAATCCTGAAACCACGCCCAGCCCTGAGTACGACCCCAGGGCATGTGCAAAGTCGTGTGATCGCCGGGCAGCCCTCACCCCCCAGCCCCCTCTCCCCGTGAGGGAGAGGGGCAGGGGGTGAGGGCCGGAGGGTGACTTTGCACATGCCCTGAGTACGACCCGGTACGAATTTCCAGGAAGCTGTACGAGCGTTATAGTGTGTCCTATAACCTATGCTCACTGCTTACCTTCTCACAGGAGAGATTGTATGACAAAACAGGTACCTTCGACCGATACATCGCCAGGTTGGGCTGTGGGGATCATCAATGACATCAAAAGCCAGTTAAGACGCTCGGGCTTTGCCATTGGGTTAGCCACTATCGGGGTGATCACGGGGTACATACCAGTGGCGCTGCTGATAACACTGCGCGGGGTCGATCCGGAGCTACTGACCCGTGACATCTTCGCGTCAACCCGTACACCCATCTACACCGGGTTTCTCTCAAATCTGGGCCTCTTCGTCTGGGCCGCCGCAGTGGCGATCTGGCTCTTGGGTGTTGTGCTGTTGGCGCGTATCAATCTGCGCCACCCCCAATTGCTCTTCGCCCTAGGCTCGACGCTCTTTAGTGCCCTGTTGCTCTTCGACGATGCGTTTATGTTTCACGAGTTGGTCTTCCCGGATTACCTCGGAATCTCTGAAAAAAAAGTGATGATTATGTATGTGTTCCTGTCCATTTCCTACGTGGGATTCAACGTACGGCACATCCTGCGCTCGTCGTATCTCATCCTGGTGATCGCCATTGGGTTCCTTGGCATGTCGGTCGCATTCGACAGGTTTCTGCCGATGACACGCACAGAAACACTGGTTGAAGATAGCCTGAAATTCGCAGGCATCGTCTTCTGGGCAGTCTATGCAGGTACCAACATCATCCAATTTGTCGATAATGTAGTAGATAGACGCTCATCAATCTGACAACCCGTTGCCGAGGCTCTTGCCCGTCCCCACGCTGTATGTTACAATTGCCGCTACGGGTGTCTAGTGGGCTGCATTTACATACATTTAAAATGTGTGGTGTGGCACGTCAAGATGTGAAACCGGCCTGTGGACTGGTGGCAGGGCCGTCCCTGGATGGCACGCTGGGATGAAGCAGGAATTTCTTGCGTACTTTCGAGTACGTAGAAAGTAGCAGCAATTCTATGCCCGATGTTTCTGGACGTAACCCGGCGATTGTCCTTGTAGAAGACGAGCCGGATATTCTCATAATCCTGCATCGCCTGATGCGCGATCTGACGGGCGGCTACGATATTGTGACGGTGAATGGCGGCGCGGATGCCCTCGCCCAGATCGCGCTGCGCCCGGTTCCTCTGGTGATCACTGACTATAATATGCCAGGTATGAATGGGCTTCAACTGGCCGCCGCAATCAAAGAAACGTCACCCGATACGCGTGTGGTGATGATCACCGCCTACGCAACCCCCGAGCTTGAAAAGCGCGCCCGTGAGCAGCGGGTTGACTACTATCTTCCTAAACCGTTCCCGCTGGATCGGCTAGAGCAGATCGTCCGCGATGTGCTGAGGTGATGTTGCCGCCATCATCACCGCCCGGCGCAAGCCGGGCGGTTTGTGGTGTGCCGTGAGAACCCCGTATATCCTCGCAATGGCCACACCGCGTACATAAGGCAATACCGCAGAAGTCACGCTGTGAGGCATCCTGTCATTCTGAGCGAAGACAAGGGTTCAGCTTTACAGTTTGGCGATGAGGCGATGAGGCGATGAGGCGATGAGGCGATGAGGCGATGAGGCGATGAGGCGCGTCCTCGCGTCCTCGCGTCCTCGCCTCGTC
>CAIRFY010000673.1 GCA_903877945.1 uncultured Oscillochloris sp.
CCCCTCACCCCCTGCCCCTCTCCCTCACGGGGAGAGGGGAGTATATCCCTTTCTGATACGGAATACTCCCCCTCTCCCGTTCAGGGAGAGGGGGCTGAGGGGTGAGGGCTGAGCGGCGGCAGATTCCTTATTTGAAAGGTATTGAGCCTGGGTTCCGTCACCGGCCTTGGGGCTGCGCCCCAAACCTGCTTTGTCATGAAAGCTCGCGGCAAAGCCGCGAGCTTTCATGACACAACATGCCACAGGGAGGACGACTCAGCGCGACACGGCGGCGAGGAGCAGGGCGTCTGGCCCGGCGAACGCCGGGTTGGCGGGGCTGGCCCCGGAGAGGGGCAGCCGCACGAAGTTCTGCGGGTCGTACAGGCCGATCACGATCTGGTAGTTGTCGGCGGGCAGCCCGCCCGGTAGGGGTAGGCTCACGCGGGTGCGGTAGTGCCGCCCGGCGTCCCAGCCAGCGGTGATCGCGGGCAGATCGATCTGGGCACGGCGCTGTCCTTGGGGGTCGAGCAGGTGGACGAAGAGGGAGACACCCGGCGGCTTGTCCGCCGTCTGCCAGTGCAGGGTCAGATCGAGAGTGTTTGCGCCTTCGGCGAGATCGTAGCCCTGGAGAGAGATCGCCGGGCCGAAGGTGGCCGACAGGGGATGCGCCGGGGTCGGGGTCAGTTCGTAAATTTGTGCGTATACGACGCCTTGGATGGTGAGGGTATACACCGCACGCTGGGTGGCGGCGATCTGATCGAGGGGCGGGGTGAGTCCGGCTTGGGCGCTGCGCAGATAGACCACAGCGAAACCGGTGTGTGGCGGCAACTGGCCGCTCACCGGCGGCAGATCGACGCCGACACCGGGGCGCAGGTAGGGGCGCAGGGTAGCTACGGTGCTGCTGACGGTCGCCTGTTCGGCGATACCGGGCTGATGGGCGAGCCAGTCGGCCACCTGGGGCATGCCCTCGCCCCAACCCATGTGGAAGGTGCGTGCGCCCGCCGTGGCTCCGCCGAGCAACTGGTTGTAGGCGATGATGCCGTAGGGGTGCCACCAGGCGGCGTTGGCGGCGGCGGCGAGGGTGACCCAAGCCAAGAACCCGGCGCGTTGGGATGAGCGCCAGCCCTCGGCTACGGCCCAGACCCCGGCCGCCGCCAAGATGTCGATGGCGGGAAAGGCCGGTTCCAGGTAGCGGTCGAACTTTTTGGGGAAGAGGCTCAGTTCCAGGGCGATCAGCAGGATGAGCCAGGCCAGGGCGGCCAGGACGGCCTGCTCCGCAGGGGGGCGACGCCGCCAGCGCAGGGCGAGCAACCCCAGGCCAGCCAGGGTCAGGGGGGTGAGGCGCATGGCTAGGGCCGTGGCGTAGTAGGTCGGCCCCGGCACGTCCACCGGCTGGCCCAGGTAGAAGTTCCCCGACTGGTGCGGCTCACCGCCCTCGACGGTGACACTCTCGGTGAGCTTGCTGACGGCGAGGGTCGGGCTGAACCAGAGGGCGGGCCAGATCAGTAGGGCGGTGAGGGCCGCCGCCGCGCCCCAGAGCGCCAGTTCACGCAGGGACTGACGCCAGGGTCGGCGACTGCGCCAGGTGGCCCAGGCAGCGACCCCGGCTACGGCGGGAGCCAGGATCACGCCGGGTGACTTGCTCAGCACGGCCAGGGCGGCGAGGATGCCGGAGGACAGAAGCACGACGATGTGCCCCCTCTCCCCCAGCCTCTCTCCACGGGAAGAGGGAGTAGGAAGGATCGTCTCCCCGCGCAGCCAGAATACACACGCGGCCAGCAGGCTCAGGGTGGCGAAGCTGCCCATTAGGGCGTCTACGTGGAGGACGCGGCTAAACCCGATGACGAAGGGGTCGAGCGCCCAAAGCATGGTGGCGAGCAGGGCCACCTGCGGGGCGAGCAACCGCCGCAGCAGCCAGAGTCCGGCCACCACGGCGGCGGCGTTGACCAGGGCCAGGGGCATCTGCATGAGGCCGAGGCGCGTAGCAAAGTCGGCGAGGTCGATCATGCCACGGGCGGCAAGCAGGCCGTGGAGCAGCAGCCCGGTTGCGCCGAGCCACATGGTCGTAACGCCGGGGTGGGCCGATTGCGCGGTGGCCGCGAGGTCGCCGCCGCTGAGCGCCGCGAGAAAGTGCTGAGAGCGCGGCATCCAGCCGCCTGCCTCATCGATGGTGACGAACTGACCGAGGCCGATCACGCGGGGCAGCAGGGCGGTCAGGGCGACGAGCAGGTAGGTTGGCGCGGAAGATCGTGGGGACATATTTAGGCGATACCGCAAAAGTAACGCTGTGAAGCGTCCTGTCATTCTTCGCTTCGCTCAGAATGACAGCGTTACTTTTGTGGTATTGCATATTTAGTGATAATACCGAACACGTGTTCATATTTATACATCGTAAAAGTAAAACTGTCAAGTGTGTGACTCGCACTGCTATGCGAGATTTGTTACAATGCACGCCACCCCCACAACGAAGTAGATAGAGGTACCCAATGACGATTGGTAGTCCCCACGATCAGCAGGTTGTGCTGGAGGCACGTGGCATTACCAAGCGATTCCCCGGCGTGATCGCCAACAACAATGTTTCGCTGCGGCTGCACAAGGGCGAGGTGCTGGCGCTGCTGGGCGAGAACGGGGCCGGTAAGAGTACCCTGATGAACATTCTCTACGGGCTCTACCACCAGGATGAAGGCGAGATCCTGGTGAACGGCACGCCGATGCGGGCCAGCAGCCCCCACGAGTCGATCCAGCGCGGCATCGGTATGGTTCACCAGCATTTTCAACTGGTGCCGGTGATGACGGTAGCTGAAAACGTGATGCTGGGCAACGAGATCACACGTGGCGGGGTGTTTCTCGACCGGCGGCGGGCGGCTCATCTGATCGGCGAAATCTCGCGTCAGTATGGCCTTGAGGTTGACCCCAACGCGCTGATTGCCGACTTGCCGGTGGGCGCGCAGCAGCGGGTTGAGATTATCAAGGCGCTCTATCGCAACGCCGATATTCTGATCCTTGATGAGCCGACAGCGGTGCTGACGCCCCAGGAGGCCGATGATCTGGTGCAGATCATGCATACGCTGGTGGCCCAGGGCAAGTCGATCATTTTTATCACCCATAAGCTGCGCGAGGTGCTGGAGATCGCCGACCGGATTGTGGTGCTGCGCGGCGGGCACGTGGTCGGCGAGGCGCTGCCCGCTACTTCCTCGGAGGCAAACCTGGCGGCGATGATGGTCGGTCGCGATGTGATCCTGCGAGTCGATAAGGCTGTGGCTCACCCCGGCGCAACGGTGCTGGAGGTGCGCAACTTGCGGGTGCGCGATGACCGTGGCCTACTGGCGGTGAACGGGGCGGATCTGGATGTGCGTGCCGGTGAGATCCTGGGGGTGGCTGGCGTACAGGGCAATGGGCAGACCGAGTTGGTGGCGGCGATCACCGGGCTGCGGGCCAAGGAGTCCGGCAGCGTGCGTGTGGCTGGACAGGACGTGAGCGACGCCACGCCGCGCCGGATCAGCGAACTGGGGGTTGCGCACATCCCCGAGGATCGCCAGCGCGAGGGGTTGGTGACCAGCTATGCGCTGACGGACAACTCGGTACTGGAGTTGTACTACCGCCAGCCCTTCGCCAGCGGGATCATCCGCGACGAGGCTCAGGTCGAGGCGCACTGCGCACGGCTGGTGCAGGATTTCGATGTGCGTACCCCGAGTACGCATGTGCCAGTAAGTTCGCTCAGCGGCGGTAATCAGCAGAAACTGATCGTTGCCCGCGAGTTTAGCCAGCCGATCACGCTGCTGATCGCGGCTCAGCCTACTCGCGGGATCGATGTCGGCTCAATCGAGTTTGTCCACAGCCAGATCGTCAAGAAGCGTGACGAGGGCGTGGCGGTGCTGGTGATCTCGGCGGAACTGGACGAGGTGCTGGCCCTGTCCGACCGGATCGCGGTGATGTACCACGGCCAGATTGTGGCGACGGTGCGCAGCGGTGAACTGACCCGCGATGAGTTGGGACTGTTGATGGCGGGGGCGGGGAAGGTTGCACATGAGGCGTTTTGATGCGCTAGACATGGTTCAGAACAGTTTTACAGTGTGGCGGGGACGCGATGAGGCGAGGATGCGATATAGCAATCCTCTTGGGGTTGTTGTGTGGAGTCAAGGCTTTAGCCGGATAAGGCCGCCTAAAGGCTCGACTCCTTTTCATAACCAATTTAGGATTGCTATAACATCGCCTCGTCGCATCCTCGCCTCATCGCCACACTGTAAAGCTGAAACCTGGCACCTGAAACCTTGTCCTGCTCCTGAAACCTTGTAAAGCTGACGACAATGAACACACATACGGCTCCTGTGGATTCCCAACAAAATGGCTGGAGCGAGGTGTATCAACTGTCGGTCGCCGACGCTTACGCCGCTCTCGGTACGAGCGCACGCGGCCTCTCTACCGAGGAGGCCGCTGCACGGCTGAGCCGCTATGGGCCGAATATGCTCCAGGCGCACCCCGGCAAGCCGACGTACATGATCCTCCTGGAAAACTTTACGCACCTGATGGCCCTGCTGCTCTGGGCCGGTGGGCTGATTGGTTTTCTGGCCCAGATGCCTCAGCTTGGCGTTGCAATCTGGACGGTCAACCTGATCAATGGGCTGTTTAGTTTTTGGCAGGAGTATCGGGCCGGGCGCGCCGCAGCCGCCCTGCGCGCCCTCCTCCCGGCCCAAGCTCGCGTGCTGCGCGACGGTGTTGTCCAGGAGGTCGCCCGCGAACAGGTTGTCCCCGGCGACCTGCTGGTTCTCGCGGAGGGCGATCTGGTGGCGGCTGATGGTCGGCTGGTGGAGGTGGCTGAACTGCGTGTTGATCAGTCCACCCTCACGGGCGAGTCGCGGCCTGTGCCGAAGCGTTGCGAGGCGTATGTGACGGATACGGTCGAGCGGGCCGCGTTGCCTAATGTGGTCTTTGCCGGTACGATGATCGTGGCCGGTACCGCCAAGGCGCTTGTTTTCGCCACAGGTGCGTACAGCGCCTTCGGGGTGATTGCGCACCTGACCGAGACTATCGCTGAGTCGCCTAGCCCGCTCCAGCAAGAACTGGGCCGGGTCACGCAGGTTGTCACGATGATCGCGGTCGGCGTCGGCGTGATCTTCTTTGTCCTCTCGGTTGGTGTGGCCGGGGTTCATCTTGCCGATAGCCTGATCTTCGCGATGGGCATGATCGTCGCCTTTGTCCCCGAGGGCTTGCTGCCCACCGTAACCCTGGCCCTGGCCATCGGGGTGCAGCGCATGGCCCGGCGTAACGCCCTGGTCAAGCGCCTGTCTGCGGTCGAAACCCTTGGCTGCACCGAGGTGATCTGCACCGACAAGACCGGGACGCTGACCCAGAACGCGATGACTGTCCGCCATATCTGGGCGGGCGGGTGCCGGTTTGAGGTGAGTGGTGGCGGTTATGCGCCAGAGGGCGCGATCTTGGACGGCGGCCAGCCGATTCGTCCCGCGCCAGACAGCGACTTGGGCGTGCTGCTGCGCGCTGCGGCCCTGTGTAACGACGCCCGACTGATCGCGCCAAGTAGCGGGCCGGACTGGACGATCCTGGGGGATCCGACTGAGGCCGCGCTGCTGGTGGCCGCACGCAAGGGCGGGCTTGACCTGGCTGCGGAGGTTGCGGCGGTGCCGCGTATCCACGAGTTCCCCTTCGAGTCGCGCCGCAAATTGATGAGTACGTTGCATCGCGCCCGAACGACGGTCGCCTATGTGAAGGGCGCGCCGAACGAGATCCTGGCGCGCTGCGTGGGCGCACGGGTGGGCGGCGCGGTGCTACCGCTCGATGAGGCGCTGCGGGCCACGATCAGCGCAGAGAAAGATTCCTTCGCCAGCGATGGGCTGCGCGTGCTCGGCGTGGCGATGCGGGAACTGCCTACGAGGGGCGACATCAGCAGTGCCGAAGCGGTTGAACGCGACCTGATCTTCCTGGGTCTCACGGCCATGTACGATCCGCCCCGGCCTGAGGTGGAAAAGGCGGTTGCCCAGTGCCACTGCGCTGGCATCCGCATCATTATGATTACGGGTGATGACGGACTCACCGCCGAAAGTATCGCCCGGCGGCTGAAGATCGTTGAGGGCCGCAGCCCGCGCATGATTAGCGGATCTGAACTTGAGACTATGGATGAGGCGACCCTTGAGGCGGCCCTGACACACGAGGTTATCTTCGCACGGGCGGCCCCCGAGCAGAAGCTGCGCATCGTCACCGCGCTCCAGCGGCTCGACAAGGTCGTGGCGGTCACAGGCGATGGCGTCAACGACGCACCGGCGCTCAAGCAGGCCGACATCGGCGTGGCGATGGGGCGCTCGGGTACCGATGTGGCCCGCGAGTCCGCCGACATGATCCTGACCGACGACAATTTTGCCACAATTGTCCACGCGATTGAGGAGGGCCGTGCGGTCTACGCGAACATTCGTAAGTTCGTCACCTACATCTTTACCAGCAACGTGCCCGAGGCGATCCCGTTTGTGTTCTTCGCCCTGAGCGGCGGGCGTATCCCGCTGGCGCTGACGGTGATGCAGGTACTGGCCATTGATCTGGGCACCGATATGATCCCGGCCTTAGCTCTCGGTGCCGAGCCAGCCGAGGCGGGCCTGATGAATCGGCCACCGCGCCGCAGGACAGATCACATTATCAACAGCGGGTTACTCGCCCGCGCCCTGCTCTTCCTCGGCCTGATCCAGGGGAGTCTGGCCATGCTGGCCTTCTACGTCTACTACTGGGCCAACGGCTACCCCGGCCAGTGGATCGACCTGCCCGGCGACGGCCCGCTCTACCAGACGGCAACCACCATCACCCTCGCCGTCATCGTAGCGACCCAGATCGGCAACCTGTTTGCCCAGCGCACCGAGCGCGCCTCGATCATCACGGTCGATCTCTTCGCCAATCGGCTGGTCTGGCTCGGCATCGCCAGCGAACTGACCCTGATCGTAGCTCTGATCTATGTTCCGTGGTTCCAGTGGGTCTTCGGCACCGCGCCGATCCCGGCAGCAAGCTGGCTGCTGCTGCTGGCCTGCACGCCCGCGCTACTGATCGGCGATGAACTACGCAAGGCTGTGCGGAGAGTACGGGAGCGCGGTCGAGCTACAGGGGCGCGCACACCATCGCGATGAAAATGGCCGCTGGTGTCCGACTATCGGCTATCGGCTATCGGGTATTGGCTATTTTCACATCAGGAGGTCGTGATGCGTATCATCATTCTAGGCTGCGGTCGGATCGGCGCGGGCCTTATGCAGCACCTGAGCTTGCACGGCCACGATATTACGGCGGTTGACCCCGACCCCAGGGCCGCTGCCCGGATTGCACCCAGCTTCCGGGGGCGCATGATCGTGGGCGATGTGCTTGACCACCAGGTGCTGCTCGACGCGCAGATCGCGCAGAGCGACGCCTTGGCCGCTGTCACGGCGAGCGATGATGTGAACGTGGTCGTGGCCCGACTGGCCCGCCAGGTTTTCCACGTCCCGCGTGTAGCGGCGCGAGTCTATAACCCGCGAACGGCTGAAGTTTACCATCGCCTCGGCATCCAGACCGTTTCCAGCGTTGCCTGGGGCATCAACCGGATCGCCGAACTGCTGAGCTACTCGGAGCTAGAGCCAGTGGCCAGCCTGGGCGGCGAGGCTGAACTCGTGGCCGCGAGCGCACCCGCGCTGCTCGTAGGGCGACCGGTGAGCGCACTCGCCACCCTCGGCGAGGTGCATGTGGCGACGATCAGCCGGGGCGGCAGGACGTTTCTCCCGCAGCCGGGGACGATCATTGAGGCGGGGGATCTGCTATATCTGGTCGTGCTTGCTGCCGCGAAGGATCGTCTCGCCGCGCTGCTGCGCTCGTAAGGGAGGCCATATGCACATGCTCATTATCGGCGGTGGCCTGGTGGGTTCCTACCTGGCCGGTCTGCTTCAGTCCGACGGCCACAGCGTCACCGTGATCGAGGCGCGTGAAGCCGCCAAGGGGCTGATCCATCGCACCGCGCCCGGTGCCAGCTTTGTGTTAGGTGACGGCACCGACCCCTTTGTGCTAGAGTCCGCCGGTGTACGCACGGCAGATGTGGTCGCTGCCGTCACCGGGGCCGACGAGACAAACCTGGTGATCGCCAGCCTAGCCCGCTTCGCCTTCAGCGTGCCGCGCACGGTCGCCCGCGTCAACAACCCCCATCACTCCTGGATGTTCACGCCGATGATGGGCGTCGATGAGGCGCTGAACCAGGCGGATGTGATGGCGCACCTGATCGCGCAGGTTGTGGAGCGGCAGGGTTAGAGGTAATACCACTCTACGAATAAGCTGATCTCGCACCGGCCTTGCCCCCTCACCCCCTGCCCCTCTCCCTCACGGGGAGAGGGGAGATTCCGCACCAGGATGCGTCCGACTCCCCCTCTCCCGCTCAGGGAGAGGGGGCTGGGGGGTGAGGGCTGAGCGGCGGCAGATCCCTTATTCGAACAGTATTGGGGTTAAAGGTAGGAGTCCCAATGGATATTAAGCAACTCACCGCTGTGATCAATACATTCGTGATCGACAAAGGCTGGTATGCCGAGAGTAGCACCTACCCACAGACTCCGCGTAACATTGCAATCTCCGTTGCGGTCGAGGCCGCCGAGATCCTAGAACACTTCCAGTTCGCCGATGCGCCGAAGGATAGCGCCGCCCTCGCCGGTGAACTCGCCGATGTGGCGAACTACCTCTTCCAACTCGCCTATCTGCTCGACATCGACTTGGAGCAGGCCATCCTCGACAAGCTGAAGGTGAACTACGGGCGCAGTTGGGAGTAGGAACCAGGGAACAGCAATAACGGGCGGGCTTCGTCCCAGAGAGCCGGGGGCTTCAGCCTCCTAACGACATGAGGGTTGTTGCAAAGTCACCCTCCGGCCCTCACCCCCAGCCCCTCTCCCTCACGGGGAGAGGGGAGATTCCGCACCAGGATGCGTCCGACTCCCCCTCTCCCGCGCAGGGAGAGGGGGCTGGGGGGTGAGGGCTGAGCGGCGATCACACGACTTTACATCAGCCCTGGGCATGCACCAGGATTTTGACAGGCTATAGCGCCGATTTTATAATGAAATGTGA
>CAIRFY010000674.1 GCA_903877945.1 uncultured Oscillochloris sp.
CGGCTCTCGGCTATCGGCTCTCGGCTATCGGCTCTCGGCTATCGGCCATCGGCTATCGGCTATCGGCTATCGGCTATCGGCCATCGGCCATCGGCTCTCGGCTCTCGGCTATCGGCTATCGGCTATCGGCTATCGGCTATCGGCTATCGGCTATCGGCCATCGGCCATCGGCTATCGGCTATCGGCTCTCGGCTATCGGCTATCGGCCATCGGCTATCGGCTATCGGCTATTTTCACCCCAGCCCGCCGAGGGCGATGAACAGCACCACACCGAGGCAGAGGTAACTGCCGTAGGAGATGTAGTCAGGTGTGGGCCGACCGGCGCGGCGCACGACGATGATGCCCGTCGCCGCGACACCGGCCATCAGCATGCCGTAGAACAGAGCGGGCAGGAGATTGACCACGCCAACGCTGGCACCAATGAAAATGGCAAGGTACACATCGCCCAGTCCAAAGGGGGCCGCGTGGCCGGGAAAAAGTATGCGGGCCAGCCCGTAGAGCAGGGTGAAGACGATACCAGCGGCCAGGGCACCGAGGGTGACGTTGACCCAGTTCATGCCAACGAGCGGGCCGACCACCAGGGCAACCAGGGCGGCCCCAAGAATGACGAAGGTGTAGATCCAGCGGTGCAGCCAGTCAATCGCCCCGGTGACAATCAGCACGGCGCAGACGAAGGTTAGGTAGAAGAAGACCGGTCGCAGCCCGTAGATCTGGTAGATGCGCAGCAGGGCCAGTCCGCTAATCAGCTCCACCAGCGGGTAGATCCAGTGGATCGGCGTGCCGTTGGCGGCGCGCCCGCGCTGGATGGCCCACCCGGCGACCGGCAGCAGTTGCCACCAGGCCAGCGGCGCGCCTGTGTACGTGCAGCGCGGCCAGCCCAGGATACGGCCCTCGCGGGGGATACGCACGATCAGCACATTGAGCAGCGCGCCCAAGAACAGACCGACGATCAGGACAAGTGCGGCGGTGAGCATGACGACATCCTCATAGCACAGTGCGGTCTTAACACCAACCTCGCCCCTCAGCCCTGGGGAGAGAGAGACTCTGCTCCCCCCTCTCCCGTTCAGGGAGAGGGGGCTAGGGGGTGAGGGCTGAACGGAAGGCTGCCCACATAATCTCAATCGGGGCGGTGCGGCCTGTCCAGCGGGTGAGGGCGAGGGCACCCTGGTGAACCAACATGCCTGCGCCGTCGCGGGTGCGTGCGCCCTGGGCCGCCGCCTCGCGCAGCAGGCGTGTCTCACGGTAAACCATGTCGTAGACCAGCGTATGTGCCGAGACCGGCGGGTTCGGCAGGGGCGTCTCGTCCGCGTGCCAGCCGAGGGACGTAGCGTTGATCAGCAGGTCTGCGGCAGCGATGATCGCGGGCAGGGCAATGTCGTCGAGGGCGATGGCCCTAACATCGGGCGGGGGCTGGTCGGCGGAAGAGCCGCGCAGGTTGGCGACGAGGTCGGCGGCGCGGCCCAGGCTACGGTTGGCGATGGTCAGGCGGGCCAGGCCAGCCCCGACAAGGGCAAAGGCGGCGGCGCGGGCTGCCCCGCTGGCCCCCAGGAGTACCACCGACCTCCCGGCCAGGGCCATACCGCCCTCGCGCAGATCTTCCAGCAGGCCGGGGGCGTCCGTGTTTGCGCCCACCAGCGCACCCCCCGCGCCCTTATAGATCACATTCACCGCACCAATCCGTGCGGCCTCAGGCTCCAGCGTGTCCAGCAGTGGGATGACCGCTTGCTTGTGCGGCAGCGTCACGTTGGCCCCGAGGTAGTCGGGGCCACGTAGGGCCGCCACCCGTAGCGGCAGATCGGCCAGCGGCGTGTGGACTGCGGCGAAGCTCAGGTCAAGGCCCAGGTGAGCAAAGGCCGCGTTCTGCATCTTCGGCGAGCGGCTGTGAGCGACGGGGTCGCCAATGAGGATAATGTTCATAGAATGCACAATGCACAATGCACAATGCAGAATGCAGAATGCACAATGCCAGGATCAATTTTGCATCTTGCATTTTGCATTGTGCATTCGCGGCCGTGGGCGACGGGGTCGCCGATAAGGATAATGTTCATAGAATGCACAATGCCAGGATTAAGGGACGCGGATCTTTATTAATTGTCCCATTGTGGGTGATTTGTCACGCTGAGCGAAGCGAAGCGTCCCGGCATCCGTACCGCTTGTCGGGACGCTTCGCTTCGCTCAGCGTGACACAACGCTGGGATACCTAAAAATTTCCGCGTCCCTAATTTTGCATCTTGCATTTCGCATTTTGCATTCACTGACAGGCTTGGTACTGAGCTTCATAGGTCTGGAACTCGTCTATGGACGTGGCGAACTTATGCGAACCGTTCTTCACACAACTAACCACAAAGAAGAGATAGGTCGCCGTCGGGTCGGGTTGAGCTGCGGCGCGCAGGGCGTCGAGGCCGGGGGCGGCAATCGGGCCGGGCGGTAGACCGGCGTTGCGCCGGGTGTTGTAGGGGCTGTCAATCTGGAGGTCGTTGATCGTGATCGTCTTGCGCCACCACGAACTCTCGGCAGCGCTATAGCCCAGGGCGTACTGCACCGTCGGGTCGGCCCCGAGTTGGCCGCCGCTGACAATCGGCTTGTTCTCGGGTCTGAGACGATTCCAGAATACCGCGCTGATCGTCGGCATCTCACTGGTCAAGGCGGCCTCGCGCTGCACAATCGATGCCATCGTGACGATCTGGTGGACGGACACGTTGGACACCCGCACATCGCGCTCGATGGTGGCGTACTGCTCCGCAAAGCGGTCAAGCATCGTCGCGACGATCCCCTCGGCACTGGCATCTTTGGCAATACGGTAGGTGTCGGGGAAGAGGTAGCCCTCCAGGCTCGCCCCTTTGGGGAGGCTGCTCAGTAGAAAGTACGTATCACGGAAGCCCTCGCCGTCGCGTGCGACGCGCAGAAAGGCGTCGGCGCTGACGACGCCGGTCTTCTCGACAATGGCGGCAATCTCCTCAAGCCGTAGCCCTTCGGGGATGGTGATCTGCACATCCTCGACCTTGCTCGTCTGGAGCGCGATCAGGATCTCGCTCATGGTCATGGTTGGGCTGAGGATGTAGCGACCAGCCTGGAGCTTCCCGTCGATGCCGCGCAAGCGCGCAAGCAGGGTAAAGAAGGCAGGCTGACGGATCAGATCTGCGGAGCGCAGGCGGGTGGCGATGTCAGCGGTGGCCTCGCCAGACGCAACGGTAAACTCAACCGGGCTGCCCTCGGTGGCGACTGGGTTGCGGATCTCGCCCAGGAATACATAGCCCACGCATGCGACCACAAGGGCGATCAGGGCAATCCCAAGCATCAGGGCGCGGACGTGCCGCATCGACAGGGCCTCCTCACATGGCTCAGATCGGGCGCGAATGACCCGATTGACGGGGTGCTTCTGCACGCGCATTATAGCATGTTGCTTTTGGCTCTCCCTGTCGTCCATGAGGGCTGTTGCAATGTGCCGGGGCGAAGGACGTTACATCCGTTCCGTAACTGTAACGCAGCCGCACCCATGAACCTGGTTTTAGGTGGTATCCTTAGATGGAGAGGTTTGTGATACGATTTTCTTGAGGGGTGAAATATATAACAATCCTCATTCCGAATGTGAAATTCGTCAGGTGCGACCAGTGATGACCCTATGGTATCCTAATACACTGGGGATCGTATACGGATAATACTCTAACATATAGTACCAATGTACAACATCAAACTTAGCACAGACTATGAGATTTTTTGCATATGCGTACGTTCTTTGCACTCTGTTTTCTTTATATCACATAACAGCAAATATAGATAATGACAAAGGATTTATAAGATTCTTCTGCATACCTTAGTATAAATGAAGAAAGCGTTATGTTATAATTCGCTCTAGTTTGCTATAATTTCATCTGCGGCACGCATGATTGTCCCGATACAAGCACGAGCGATATACATAATAGGCTCACGTTACAATTGGTACAGTAATAAGGGTGTTGAATTTTAAGGAGCGTTGCTCATGAATCGTCGCCAGGGTTGGATGTTAGTGGCCCTCGGAGTTATCCTGGCTCTTGGCACCGGCGTACTCGTGTTTTTCTTGCTCGAACAGCAACAGCGCAGCCTTTCCGCCGAGGCCCAGCGTATGGCGGCCGTTCAGGTGACACCTGCTGTCGCTACGATGGATCTCCCGGTGGCCGCACGATCACTCCAGCCTGGTACGGTCATTGCCAGCGACGATATCCTGCTGAAGTCGTTTCCGCTCGACCTCGTGCCGGTTACTGCGATCACGAGTACGGCGCGGCTAGAAAAACAGACCCTTATTGCGCCGGTTGGCCAGGGCGAGACGTTCAACATCACCAAGTTGGCCGGTAGCACAGGGGGCACGGTGAGCCAACAGATCCCGACCGGCTACGTCCTCTTCGTCTACCCTGTCGGCGATTTGTTCACCCAGTCGGATATCCTGGCCGATGGCGATCATATCGACATGCTGATCACCCTGCCGGTCCCCCCCGCCCCCAACGTCACCGCGCCCAATACCCAGGGCCGAGATGTGACGGCATACACGCTCCAGAACATCCATGTCTTTAAGGTGCTGCGGTCGAACACCGGCAGTACCCCGTCCCAGACGGCTAACACTCAGCCTCCAACGGCCCTGCTGCTTGCGCTGACGCCGGAAGATGCGCTGCTGCTCAAGCGGGTCAGAGACTCCGGCAGTAAAATTGATCTTGTCCTGCGCCCAGTTGTGGATCACGAGCCGGTGGACGTCCCGCCGATTGATAACGATGTTCTGATCTCTCGCTATCATCTGCGCTAGAACACTGAACCGATCGCTCATTCTGCTCACGTTATTGAAAGGGAATTCCTGTGGCTGTAGATGAGACTCTGCGCGTCGCCGTGGTGACAATGCCCGATCAAATCGATCAGGACTGGATCGCCCGACTTGGACAGGATCCACGGGTTGGCTGGATGGAGCGCGTGGCCATCCTCTCGACGGGCCTAGAAATGGTGCAGCAGAGCCGCCCCGATGTGGTGATCGTTGACCGGCCACCGGTGGAGGCCGAAGAATTTATTCGGCAGGTCTTCACGTCGTTGCCGACGACAACTTGTATCGCTCTCACCTCGCTGACTGACATCACCGTGGTGCGCCGACTCATGATGGCGGGTGCGCGCGATGTGTTGGTGCGTCCGGTGTCCCACACCGATGTCCTCCAGAGCCTGAATTCCGTGATGCGGATCGAGCAGGATCGGCGTAGCCGCCAATTGGTCAGCAGCGACCACCACGGCTACGGGCGCGGTAAGTTTGTGGTGGTGATCTCGCCTAAGGGCGGTGCCGGTACGACGGTGGTGGCCACCAATTTGGCCGTGGCCCTGCGCCAGATCAGCTCGGGGCGCGTGGCCCTCGCCGACTTCGGGCTCCAGTTCGGCCATGTGGGTACGCATATGAACCTTTTCTCGCGCCACACCTTGCAAAACCTGCTGACCAAGAGCGATGAGATCGACGATACGATCCTGGCTGGTGTCATGCAACAGCACGGCTCGGGCGTCCACGTACTCCTGACCCCTAGTTCGCCCGAGGTGGCCGGCGAGATCACCCGCGAGCAGATCAGCACCGTCCTCGATAGCCTCCTCCTCCGCTATAGCTATGTCATCGCCGATACCTGGTGCGTCCTCGATGAGGTGACGATGACCCTGCTTGAGCGGGCTGACGATGTGCTGGTGGTCACCACTCCCGAGATCCCGGCCCTCAAAAACGTCAAGTTCTTTCTTGAATATCTGGGCCAGCACCAGCTTACCCGTGGTCGTGTGAGTATTGTGCTGAACCGCTTCCCGAGCGTGGATAGTGTCTCGCTGGAGGATGTGCAGCAGCACCTGCGCCACCCGGTCAGTGCGAACATCCCGAGCGCTGGGCAGTTGGTGACCTACAGCATCAACCGTGGGGTGCCGGTGGTCCTCTCGCACCCGCAGAGCTGGGTGGGCCAGAGCCTGCGGAAGCTGGCGGCCTATGTGGCGGGCGAGCAGGTGAGTACGATCAGCTTGGAACCGGAGAAGGGTAAGGGGAAGGACAATGCGGGTGGCCAGCCGCGCCGTGGCTTTTTCGAGAGTCTGCGCCGCCAGACATCGCGGTAGATGTACGGTTCGGATCATCGTTTGTTGCCGGTCAGCCCTCACCCCCTGCCCCTCTCCCTCACGGGGAGAGGGGGCTGGGGGGTGAGGGCTGTACGAGGAAACGTCCGATTTGAAACATGTCTTAGATGTACTGAAGGAGAAGGCTATGCCACGATTACGTTTCTCCCGCCCCGAGAGTGGCCCTGCTAGCGACCGTGAGGCTCCTGCTCCTACTCCCGCGAGCGTACCGACGAGCGTTGTTCCCTCGCGCCCGATCACCGCCGGCGACTATGCCAATACCTCGAATGAGGATCGCGATCTGATCGCCAAGGTGCAGGCCCGCCTCGTGTCTGAACCCGATAACGCCAATACCCGCCGCGACCCGGAACACTGGCCACGTCGCATCGCGGCCCTTGTCGCTGAGCAAATCGAGGTGTCGGGACGCGCTATCACCGAGCGCGACCGCGTCCGGCTCAGCCGCCACGCTCAGGCCGAGCTGTTGGGACTAGGGCCGCTGGAGCCGCTTCTCGCCGATGATAGCATTAGTGAAATTATGGTCAATGGTCCCAATAGCGTCTGGGTGGAGCGCAGCGGTCGGATTGAATTAACCGGGGCTACGTTCCTGAACGATGAACATATCCGACGAATCATCGACCGGATCATCTCGCCCCTCGGTCGTCGCTGCGATGAAACCACGCCGATGGTGGACGCACGTCTGGCTGATGGCTCGCGCCTCAATGCGATCATCCCGCCGCTCTGTCTGAATGGCCCGACTCTGACGATCCGCAAGTTTTTTAAGAAGCCCCTCGGGCCTGCCGATCTGATCGCCCGTGGCGCGGCGACCACCGAGCTGATCGAGTTGCTGCGCGCCTGCGTCCTCGGCCACCTCAATATTGTTGTCTCTGGCGGCACCGGCACCGGTAAAACGACCATCCTCAACATGCTCTCGTCGTTTATTCCCGATGGCGAACGGATCATCACCATCGAGAATGCTGCCGAACTCCAGCTCCAACAGCGCCACGTCGTCACTTTGGAGACTCGCCCAGCCAATATTGAGGGCCGTGGTGAAGTGGCCATCCGCGACCTGGTGGTGAACGCCCTGCGTATGCGCCCCGACCGGATTGTTGTCGGTGAGTGTCGCTCCGGCGAGGCCCTGGATATGCTCCAGGCGATGAACACGGGCCACGATGGCTCGATGACGACCTTACACGCCAATACCCCGCGTGACGCGATCAGCCGTATGGAAACGATGGTGCTGATGGCCGGACTCGATCTGCCGCAGCGCGCCATCCGTGAGCAGATCTCAGCCGCCGTGCATGTGATCATCCAACTGGAGCGACTCCAAGATGGCTCGCGCAAAATCGTTAAGGTGAATGAACTGACCGGCATGGAAGGCGATGTGATCACGATGTCTGAGATCTTCACCTTCCAGCAGCAGGGTGTGCGCGAGGGCAAAGTCGTGGGCAAGATCATGCCCACGGGCATCCGCCCGCGCTTCTTAGAGAAGCTCCAGCAAAATGGGATTAACCTGCCGCCAAGCGTCTTTGGTTTCAGTGGTCGACAGACGGGGGCGTAGCGATGGACATCAACATGGTGATCATCATTGCTGTGTCTGTACTCTCCTCCCTCACGATCATCGTGCTGGTGCTTGGGTTGCGTGCAATCACAAGCGAGCGTAACCCGCTGGCATCACGGATCCGGACCTACCTGAGCGACGATGTCTACGGGATAGATGAGGCTGAACGGGTGGCGGAACTGCCCAGCGCACGCATCGCCGAGCGGATCAACACGAGCATTAGGCAGCGTGGCTTTGCCCAGGGGATCGCGCGCCAGCTTGAGCAGGCCAACCTGCCCTTGACGGTGCCCGAGTGGATTCTGCTACGCATCGCTATCCCCCTGATGCTGTCGCTGGGTGCCCTGATCTACTGGCGGAGCATGCTGGTGCTGCCGATCACGCTGATCGGCGGCTTCGTCACACCAATCTTCTGGCTGCGCTCGCTACGCAACCGGCGCAGTACCCTCTTTAACGAGCAGCTTGCTGAAACCCTGACGATGATCGGTGGTGCCCTACGCGGCGGATTCAGTCTGCCTCAAGGTATGGCGATGGTGGCCAGAGAGGCTCGTCAACCGACTCGCAGCGAGCTTGAGCGCGTGACCCAGGAAGTTCGCCTTGGACTAAGCCTCAACGATGCTCTCGACAATCTTGTCGCACGCCTCCAGAGTACCGACCTGGAGTTGGTGGTCGCCGCGATCAAGATCAATAGCCGTGTGGGTGGCAATCTGACCGAGATTCTCGATAGCATCAGCGTGACGATCCGCGAGCGCGATAAGTTGCGTCGTGAGGTGCGGGTGATCACCTCAATGCAGCGCATGTCATCCTACGTTATTGGCGCTATGCCTCCCGGTCTTGCCCTGTTGCTCTTTATGATAAATCCAGACTATATCAAGAAGCTGTTCCAGCCTGGGATTACCCTGTGTATCCCCATTATCGCGGGGGTCTTCTCGCTCGTTGGTTTCCTGGTGATCCAGAAAATATCCGATATTAAGGTCTGAAACCATGAACACACCGATAATAATTATCCTGATCAGCGTGATGGCAGGCAGCAGCGTGCTACTTCTGATGTTCGGCGTTATGCGGATGCGTCGTCGGCCCGTCTTGGCCGACCGGCTCAACCGCTACCTGGGCGACGAGCAATCAAACATATTCCAAGAGGTCAAGATAACACGGCCCTTCTCGGAACGGGTGACAATGCCGATGCTACGCCGACTGGCCCGGCTCTTCAGTTGGATGTGGCCGGAGACGCGCCTGCGGGCATCTCAGCAACTCCTGCTGATGGCTGGCGCTCGGAACCTTGGTACGGTGGAGTTTCTCGGGCTGCGGCTGCTCAGCGGTATGGGCATGCTTGCTATGGGCATCGGCTACAGTTATCTGGCTGGTCTCAAGATCAGCTTTGTGAGCATCATTATTCACAGTGTTGTTGCCATCTGTGGATTTTCGTTGCCGAAATTCTGGATCACGCGCCAGATCACCCGTCGCCAGCGGGAGATTACCAACGCGCTGCCTGACGCCCTGGATATGCTGACGATCACTATCGAGGCCGGGCTGAGCTTTGAGAGCAGCCTCCAGGAGGTCTTGGGCCGCTGGGACAACGACCTCTCGCGGGAATTTGCCCGCGTGCTGCGCGATATCGGCATGGGCCAGAGCCGCCGCGCCGCGCTGAGCAGTTTGGGGGATCGCACCGGTGTACCCGATGTTCTTAGCTTTGTTACGGCCCTCAACCAGGCCGACGAACTGGGCGTAAGCATTGGGCGCGTGCTCAGGAGCCAGTCTGAGGATATGCGCGTGCGCCGCCGCCAGCGCGCTCACGAGAAGGCTAACCAAGCTCCGGTTAAAATTATGTTCCCTCTGGTGTTCTTGATCTTCCCGGCGATCTTCGCCGTGATCTTGGGACCGGCGATCCCCCAGCTTCTGTCCATCGGAAATTAGATACTATCGGGCCAAGGGTCACAAACCATCACTACGGAGTAGCGCGTTATGGACACTCATCCCGATCAATCTACACCCGAAGAACTTTACGACCAGGCTCTGGCCTTGTTCCGCAACGCGCGCTGGGATGAGGCAATCAGTGTGTTGCGGCAGCTACAGGCCCAAAGCAACGCCTACCCAGAGGCCGAGGCGATGCTGGACGACATTCAGCTCAAACAGGGCTTGGAGCGTATTCAGGCTCCTATAGCCGCAGCCCCGCCCCGCGAACAGACGAAGCGCGGGCAGGGAGTCATCGTGGCGGCAGTCACATTGGTGGCCGTGAGTCTGATCAGCGGCCTGTTGATTTTTATATCAGGCTCGTCCGCACTACCGTTGGGCCTCACATCGATAAGCCAGCAGGCGGCGGTGGGTGCCCTGCCCACGGCAGCACCCAGCGTGCCGACCGCCACCACCGAGGTGATTCTCCCCGGCATAGGCGTACTCACAGTGGCTCAGACGGAATCCGTAACGACGACAGACAATATCTACTTTATCCTCGATGCGTCAGGGAGTATGCTGGCCAAGATTAACAATCAGCGCAAGATTGACATGGCTCACGAAGCGATGGGTGCGCTGGTGCGGGATCTCAGCTCCTCGACCAATATTGCCTTGCGTACCTACGGACGCAATCGTACCAATGACTGTAGCGACATCGAGCTGATCAGCCCGATGGGGCCGCTGAACCGTGACACGCTGCTCGCTCAGATTAACTCAATTGTTCCGGTAAACCGTAGCAACACCCCACTTGGTAGCTCGCTGGCCGCGCTATCCGCCGATCTGGCCGGTGTAACTGGCCAGACGTTGGTAGTCTTGCTCAGCGATGGTGAGGAGAACTGTAACGGCGACCCGGTGGCAGAGGCGACTCGCCTGCATACGAGTAATCCCAATGTGCGGGTGAGCGTGGTAGGATTCGACATCGCCCCCGAGCTTCAGGCGCGCCTGGCGGCGATTGCGGAGGCCGGCGGCGGCAGTTACTTCGGGGCCGCTGATGTGAACCAGCTCGGTGCCGCTCTGAAACAGGCGATTATCCTCAACTACCGCGTCTACGACGCTCGTGACCAAGAGGTTGGACATGCCAACGTGGGCGATTCACTCAAGCTCCCGACGGGTAGTTACCGCGTGGTGATCGGCGGTGTCCCGCCGCTCCTAGAACAGACCGTGGGTATCCGCAAGGATATGGTGACCGTGATGACCATCAGCACCGACAAGGGGCGGTTGAGCGCCAAGCTGAGCCGCAACTGGGTGAAATAATGCCATGAAAAACCGACACACGTCATCTCATTCACGGCACGGGGCGCAGAGCCTCGTTGAGTTTGCCCTGGTGCTTCCCTTGCTGCTGGTGCTGCTGCTGGGGATCATCAACCTGGGCTATATGCTCTTTATGTACGCTCAGATCAACAGCGCGGCCCGCGAAGGTGCCCGCGCCGCCGCTGTGCGGCCGTGTCCCCTTCCTTCCGAACTGGGAACCATCCGCACTCAGATCGTTGCCAGTCTGCCGGCCCTCGCTGATACCAACCTGGTCTCGAATACGGTGCAGATCGACTATATTAGCTCCCTGCGCCAGAACTATGGCGACCCGGTGACGGTCACGGTACACTATCGTATCGAGCCACTTGATCCTTTTAGCGCAGGGATTATCAATGGGTTCGATCTTGACGCTGTGTCGATGCGTACCATCACCACCGGCTGCGATGGGCTGCGCCTGCCGTCTTTTGGCGCCCTGCCTACCGTGACGAGTATGCCTACCGATGTACCGGAGGATACGGAAACTCCGGCAGATACGGAGACCCCGACGGATACGGAAACTCCGACGGATACGGAAACTCCGACGGATACGGAAACTCCGACAAGTACAGAAACTCCGACGAGTACAGAAACTCCGACAAATACTGCCACCGATATAAATACTCCTACAGTAGCAAATACGTCAACACAAACACCTACGGATACGGCTACATCAACGCGCACGGGAACACCGACGCGCACGAGTACCCCGACGCGCACGAGTACCCCGACGCGCACGAGTACCCCGACCAATACGTTTACGCCTTGTCCGCTAACGGTGTGTACACCGACCCCAACGAATACGCCGACATCAACACCAACACGTACTAATACACCGACGAATACGCCGACACCGACGAATACGCCGACGCGGACGAATACCCCGACAATCACTCCGACCCCGTCAAATACGCCGACAATTACCTCAACTCCGACGCGGACAAATACGCCGACAAATACGAATACTCCAACAATCACGAATACCCCGACGCGCACGAGAACGCCGACGATTACGAGAACGCCGACGATTACCAGAACACCTACGCGCACAAATACGCCGACAAATACGCCGACGAACACCCCGACGCCGACGAACACCCCGACGCCGACGGATACCCCGACG
>CAIRFY010000675.1 GCA_903877945.1 uncultured Oscillochloris sp.
CAACGACGGCGCACGCCCTGCCCATCACGATTAAGCGGGCCAATGCGACCCCGCAGCGCGGCGATCTCGACTCGGCGCTGCCGCCCATGCCGGACGTGGGCTTCTTTGGGCGGGACGAAACGCTGCTGGCGCTAGATCGCGGCTTTGATCGCCACCACATCGTGCTGTTGCACGCCTTCGCAGGCAGCGGCAAGACCACCACCGCCGCCGAGTTCGCCCGCTGGTACGCCCTGACCGGCGGCGTCAACGGGCCGGTGCTGTGGAGTAGCTTTGAGCAGCCGAAGAAGTTGTCACAGGTGCTTGATCAATTGGGCCTGTTGTTCAACGCTTCGTTACAACAGAGTGGACTGGACTGGCACACCATCACTGAGATAGCCGAAAAGCGCGACCTCGCACTGCAAATCTTGCGCCAAGTGCCGGTGCTGTGGGTGTGGGACAACATCGAGCCGGTGGCGGGCTTCCCGGCGGGTTCTCCGTCGCACTGGACGGCGGCAGAACAGCGTGAACTGGCCGACTTTCTACGGGCGGCACGCGACACCCCGGCCAAGTTCCTGCTCACATCGCGGCGCGACGAACAGGCGTGGCTGGGCAACCTGCCCCTGCGCATCGTATTGCCGCCGATGCCGCTGCACGAGCGCCGCCAAATGGCCGAAGCCCTGGCGGCAAAGTATAACGTCACGCTGAATCAAGACGACTGGCGCCCGCTGTTGGTGTATAGCGGCGGCAACCCGCTAACGCTGACGGTGGCGATGGGCCAAGCGCTGCGCGACGGGCTACGCACGGCCAGCCAGATCAAGGCATACGTTGACAAACTGCGCGCTGGCGAAGCCGGGTTCGACGATGACGAGAATGAAGGGCGAAGTAGATCCCTCGGTGCCTCCCTGAGCTACGGCTTCGCCAACACCTTCACCGCACAGGAGCAGGCGATACTGGCGCTGCTGCACCATTTTCAGGGCTTTGTGAATGTGGGTGTGCTGCGAGTGATGGGCAACACCGACAACGACTGGCGCATCCCCGCCATTGCTGGCTTCACCCGCGAACAAGGTGTCGCCCTGCTCGACCGCGCCGCCGAAATCGGGCTGCTCACGGCGCACGGCGGCGGCTACTACAGCATCCACCCCGCCATGCCCTGGTTCCTGCGGCGACTGTACGAAGAACATTACGGCAAGCCGACCCCCAATCCAAAATCCGAAATCAAAAATCCACAATCCCCCGCCCCCACTCGCGCTTACGTCGAAGCAATGGGCCAGTTGAGCAACTATTACCAGCGCCAATACGTCGGCGGCAACCGAGACGTGATCGCCATGCTGCGGGCTGAGGAAGCGAACCTGCTGCACGCCCGGCGATTGGCGCTGCGGTATGGTTGGTATCATCGAATTACCAGTGCGATGCAGGGGCTACAGCAACTCTACAACCACACCGGGCGGCGGGCCGAGTGGCGGGCCTTGGTTGACGAGATTGTGCCGAGCTTCGTAGACCCAACGAGCGACGGCCCACTGCCGGGGCGGGAGGAACACTGGCATTTTGTTATGCAATATCGGGTCAGGCTACTGCAAGAGAACAGGGAATGGGCTGAGGCAACGCGAGTGTTTAGCATTGTTGTAACCCATTTCAGGCAACAGGCCGCACCGTTGCTGGCACTGCCACCGGAGCAACTGGATGCGGGGCAGCGCCACCGCCTGCGTTCGTTGGCGGTGGCGGTTGAACAGCTTGGACATCTTCAGCGCGAAGCGGGCGCGGCGGCGTGTGTGGGGAACTACCAGGAAGCGTTGCAAGTCCTTGAGCGAATTGGCGCACAGACTGAAGCTGCCGTGATTGCCTTCAACCTGGGGCACGCCTACATGCAAATACCCGCGCTGCGCGACCTAGCGCAGGCCGAAGTGTGGTATCGGCGCAGCCTGGAGCTAACGCCCGAAAGCGACCGCCTCGGCAGGGGCAGGGTGATGGGCCAACTCGGCTACGTGGCGAGGGAACGGTTCAAGGAAGCGCGGCAGGCCGGGGAGCCGGAGGCGGTGCTGGTGGAGCATCTGAACAACGCACGGCAATTCTACCAAGACGCCCTTAAACTGACGCCACCCGATGCAGTCAACGAATTGGCAACACACCAGAATCAGCTTGGCAACATCTACGGTGAGGCCGGACAGACTGAGCAGGCGGTGGCGCACTGGCGCGAAGCGATCCGCTGCGATGAGCAAGCGGGAAACCTCTACGGTGCAGCGCAGACCCGCTATAACGTCGCCATCGCCTACATGCAAGCGGGGCGGCTCGCCGATGCGTTGTTGTTCGCGCAGGCGGCGCTGCGCAACTTCGTGCAGTTCGGCCCGGCGGCGGCAGCAGAAGTGGCGCGGGCGCAGGGGCTTATTGCGAGGATTGAGGGGATGATGCGGAAGGGCAACGAATAGGGAGCGAATGAGCGAATGGGGGGGGTGTACGAGCGCAAAACTCGCCCTTGTCACGCTGAATGAAGCAAGATCCTTTGCGCCTTTGCGCCTTTGCGTCAAACGACGATAGGCATGTCTGACGCAAAGACGCGGAGACGCAAAGAGGGAGAAGGGGCACGGATGAGCGCAAAACTCGCCCATGTCACGCTGAGCGAAGCG
>CAIRFY010000676.1 GCA_903877945.1 uncultured Oscillochloris sp.
GCCCCTCTCCCATTCAGGGAGAAAGGGCTGGGGGGTGAGGGCTGTCCGGCGATCACACGACTTTGCATCAGCCCTGGATACCTGAGCGCCTCTATAGCGGTTCTAAATACGGCGCTGATATACTTTGAGCAGACGAAGGGAGAAACATACATGGCTAAGACTATTCTGGCGGTGGACGACCACGCCAATGTGCGGGCGCTGCTCAAGGACTACCTGAGCGAGAACGGGTTTCGTGTCGTCACCGCCAGCGACGGGGCCGAGGCTCTGATTGTGGCTGGCCGCGAACGGCCTGATCTTATCCTGCTCGATGTGATGATGCCCAACCTTGACGGCCTTGATTTTATGAGGATTTTCCGCAAACGGCATACCATCCCGATCATTATGCTCACCGCCCGCGTGGCTGAGTCTGACAAGGTCGTTGGCCTGGAACTGGGGGCTGACGATTATGTGACCAAGCCGTTTGGCATGCACGAGCTGTTGGCCCGCATCCGCGCAGTGCTGCGACGCACCTCGCCCGAGGCGTCCGCGCCGGATGAACTGCTGCGTGTGGGCGATCTGACCCTGGACAAGGCCACCCGTGGCGTGAGCGCGGGCGACCGGGCAATCGCCCTCACTCCCTCGGAGTTCGAACTGCTGGCCGTCCTGATGGAGTCGCCGGGGCGCGTCTTCACCCGCGAGCAGTTGCTGGAGCGGCTCCAGGGCAATGACTACGAGGGCGTTGAGCGCACCATCGATGTTCACATCCGCAACATTCGCAAAAAACTAGAGATTGACCCGGCCCAGCCACGCTATGTCGAAACCGTCTTCGGCGTTGGCTACCGTTGTCGAGTCGAATCTCTGTAGGTTAGATTGGGCAGCCTTGCTGCCCAATCTAACCTATAAAAATATCGCGGGGGCGGCGAAGACGCCCCCAGACCCTCACCGGCAGGTGACACTATGCGATCACTCAGCTCAAAGCTCGTGCTGGCCTTCCTGCTCACCAGCCTGGTAGGCGCGGTGCTGGCCGCGATCTTTGTGCGCCAGTTTGTGAGTTCTCAGTTCGACGCCTTTGTGATTAGCCAGCAGCGCGACTTTTTTGCCAACCGAGTACTCGACTACTACGCGGCAAACGGTAGTCTGGACAATATCGGCCAGTGGGTCAGTGAGCGGGGCAGCCGCCGCACGCCTAACGATTCGCCCACCGGCGGCATTCCGCCCCACGAGGATCCCCTGACCATCCGCTTTGGCTTGGCCGACGCGGCGGGTACGGTGATCATCCCCATCCGGGGTTACAATCTCGGCGACACCCTGCCGACCGCGCTGCTCTCTATCGGCACGCCCGTAACTAGCAGCGGCCAGACGATTGCTGTGGTGATCACCCCCGGCGGCAACGCCATCCGTGACCCGGCCCAGGCCCGCTATGTGGCCAGTACCGACGCGGCCCTGGCGATCTCCGCTGTTGCCACCGCTGGCATTGCCCTCATGCTCGGTGTTCTTCTGGCTCGCCTGATCACTCAGCCTCTGCGCGAACTGACCACCGCCGCCCGCCAGATCGCCGCCGGCGGCCCAGGCCAGCAAGTGGTCGTGCGCTCCCGCGATGAGCTTGGCGTTCTGGCTACCCAGTTTAACCACATGAGCGCCGACCTGGCTCACGCCAACCAGCTTCGCCGCCAGATGACCGCCGACATCGCCCACGATCTGCGCACGCCTCTGACGGTGATCTCGGGCTACCTTGAGTCGCTGCGCGATCAGGTTTTAAAGCCTACGCCCGAACGCTTCACCATGCTCTACGACGAGACGCAGATCCTCCAGCGCCTTGTGGAAGATCTGCACACCCTCTCCCTGGCTGACGCTGGCGAGCTGCCGCTTCAGTGCCGACCCATCGAGCCGATCCAGATCCTCGCCCACGTGGCCGAAACCTACGAACACACCGCCGAGCAAGCTGGCGTAAGCCTGGTGACACGCACCTCCGGCCCGCTGCCTGAGATCACTGTGGACTACGAGCGTATGAGTCGCGCCCTCGGCAATCTGGTGAGCAACGCCCTGCGCTACACGCCCTCAGGCGGCACGATCTGCCTGAGCGCCGGTGTGGCCGCAGGTCAACTTACGCTCAGCGTCTCGGACACCGGCAGCGGCATTGCCGCCGAACACCTGCCGAATATCTTCGAGCGCTTTTACCGGGCCGACGCCTCGCGCCAGCAGGAGACCGGCGGCTCGGGCCTGGGCCTGGCTATTGTCCGCTCAATTATCGATGCCCACGGTGGCACCATCAGCGTCACCAGTGATCTGGGCCAGGGCACGACCTTCACGGTTGGCCTGCCGCTACCCCACATCCCGACAATAACCCAAAGAGATCTGCACAGTTTCTAAACGTCCGTCGGGTAGAGTGTGTATGTCACCGACGAGATCACTATCGTCAATCACACAGGTAGCAACGAATTACACACGAAGGAACATCCCGATGAATCGTTTCGTAACCATCACCATGTCGGCTGCGCTGGGAGCTGTCCTCACATTCGGCGTGATGCAGGGCACCTCAAACGTATTGGCGGCGCAGAATACCCAGACCAGCACGGTTCAGCAGGACTGTTCCGGTCGTCCTGACGGCCCCGGCAAGAATGACGGCACCCGCGCCGGTGGCCAGGTCGCCAGCGTCAGCGGTAGCACCATCACGGTCACGGGCCGTAACAGCCAGAGCCAGGCCATCCTGACCACGGACAAGACGACCTACGACCTCGACGGCACGGCCTCCAGCCTGAGCGCCATCGCCGCCGGCCAGTTTATCCACGCCGAAGGCACCACCGATAGCGCCGGTGCCTTCACCGCCACCGCCGTTCACACCAGTGCCACCCCGCCCCAGGGCCGTGGCCACGGCGGACGCGGTGGCCACGGTGGCCACGGTGGCCCGCCCCCGGCCCAGCCGTAAATCCCCGGCCCAGGTAGAGGCGCAGAGCGACACAGGCCCGACCGC
>CAIRFY010000677.1 GCA_903877945.1 uncultured Oscillochloris sp.
CAACGACGCCCATCATCGCGCTGACCGCCCTGGCCATGCCCGGCGACCGGGAACGCTGCCTGGAGGCTGGGGCCAACGAATACATGACCAAGCCGGTCAATCTGAAGAGGCTGCTTGAGACGATCCTACGATACATATCCCTGTCGGTAAAATTGTAGGGGCATCGCCCCTACGTCTTGAACGGCCAGTTTCGCAGGCAGCCACGCAGCGCATGGGGCGGTGAGCAGCGGAAGGCGTAGTAGAGGCTCCGATAGGCGCGTTGGCTATTTCCGCTGGCTGCGTGCATGCGGGCGAAGTGGAGAAATTGGCTGGCCCACCAGCCACGGTGTCGCCACAGAATAGGCCGCAGTTGTAGCTGCTTGAACAGACTGAGCGACCGTGTATGCCGCTTAAATATCGTTGCCATCGCCGGGTATCGGCGCCACGCCTGATCTTCTTCGGCCTTATTCCGCTGGCGGAAGAGCATCACGGGTTGCTCGATCCGCCCAATGGGATAGCGTTTGGCGATACGGAGGAGCCAATCCCAGTCGGTGTCGCCCGTGAGGGTTGGATCCATATCGCCCGCCTCGCGCGCCGCATCAGCGCGGGTCAGGATTGTCCCCACCTGCGGCCAGTACGTAAGCAGATCCTCGAAAATCCACCCCGACGAAAGCGGCCCGCTCGGTACTGGCTCGCCAAACGACGTTTTATCGTAGTTTACAAGCTGGGATTGTGCGTGTACCGCGCCATATTCGGGGTGCTGCTTGAATATCTCGATGTGTGGGGCGATGTTGGTCGGTAACCAAACATCGTCATCGTCAAGCAGAGTGACGAAATCGCCGGTGGCTGCGTGGAGTCCCGTATTGCGTGCCTTAGCCATCCCAATGCCGGATGTTCGTATCACCTTGATCGGGTATGAAGCCAGTACGCTCGCTGTATCGTCGGTTGACCCATCATCAACCACAATCAGTTCGATCTCGAACGTAGGGCTTTTTACCACAAGCACGCTTTCAATAGCCTCTCGCAGAAGTTGTGAGCGGTTTCGTGTTGTGATCACGACAGAAACAAGGTGTGAATTCAAGGTCTGGGATCTCCGATGAGGAGCACTCTAGCTGTGTGCAATGTAGCCTATCAGTTTGAGCTATAGGCTGGGGTGTCGAGCAATTCCGCAACCGTGACAAACTCGTAGCCTTGATCGCGCAGCATAGGAACGAGGGCCTGGACGGCGCGGGCGGTCTGGGGTTTCTCCCAGATCTTTTCCCATGGCTTGGCGTCGTGGAAGCACATGATCGATCCGGGCTTTGTGTCGCGGTATGCGTCACGGGCCAGGGTCAGTCCATCGATCTCAGGGATGACCCAGTCGAGGGTATACACATCCCACCCAATGATCGTATAGCCAGCTTTGGTGAGCCGTCGGCCCTCCCACGGTGTCAGCCAACCCCAGGGTGGGCGATAGAACAGCGGTCGCACCCCGAGTACCTCACGGATCGCATTCTCGCCGTCAGTAATATGGTGATTATTACGTCCGATCATCAGACCGGTCTTCCGGCTATGCCAGCCCGAGTGGTTGCCAACAACATGGCCTTCGTTATATATCTGGAGGAGCAGATCCGGGTGGTAGCGCACGTTCACGCCCAGGCAGAAGAACGTCCCTTTGACATCGAGTTTCCGCATCACATCGAGCAGATTCTCGGTACATGGGCGGCTTGGGCCGTCGTCAAAGGTGAGGGCGACCTTACGCTTATTGCGGGGGCCGTGGTTCGTGAAGTAGCCAAAGCCACCCACCGGCGGGCTGAGAAGCTTTGTACCAGCGGTATCGAAAGCCTTGATGGCCATCTGCTTTAGGTTGAAGCCTTGCATAGCACATAACCTCACATTCAATCGGAAGATGGAAGAAGATCTACTGATGAGATTTTCTATGAAGCTGTATCAAGATTTTTCTGATACAGATCTCCTAGTACGCGGGCCACGCGTTGTGCCGAAAACTCGTCCTCAATCCGCCGTCTCGCCGCCTCACCAAATCGCTGCTGCATCTCGGG
>CAIRFY010000678.1 GCA_903877945.1 uncultured Oscillochloris sp.
AATCCACAATCCACAATCCACAATCCACAATCCACAATCCACAATCCACAATCCACAATCCACAATCCACAATCCACAATCGTGGAGGCCACTGTGTACACCGTCGCAGTCCTGATCAGCGGCTCCGGTAGTAACCTTCAGGCGCTCTTTGATGCGCAGGACGCCGGGGGGCTCGGCGGTGCCGAAGTGAGTCTGGTCATCAGCGACCGGGGTGATGCCTACGGGCTTCAGCGGGCGCTGTCGCGGGGCGTGGCCGCCGCGCACGTCCCGCTTCCCGCCGCACCCAGCGGATCGGCCCGCCATGCCGCCCGCGCCGCATGGGAGCAACGCCTCGCCCGCGTCGTCGCTGCCTTCACGCCCGACCTGGTGGTACTCGCCGGGTTCATGCGGATTCTCTCACCGGATTTTCTGCAACACTTCTCCAACCGCGTGATCAACCTGCATCCCGCGCTGCTCCCCGCCGACGGCGGCGATACGGTGGTGACGAGTTCTGGCCTGATCATCCCGGCCCTGCGCGGTGCCCACGTCGTGACTGACGCCATGCGCCTCGGCATGCCTGTCACCGGCTGTACCATCCACCGCGTCACCCCCCGCGTCGATGACGGCCCCATCCTGGCGAGCGCCGAGATCCCCGTTCTCCCCGACGACGATGATGCCAGCCTCCACGAGCGGATCAAGGCCCACGAGCGGCGTATGATCGTCCAGGTCGTGCGCGATCTGGCGACCTGATTCCTCATGGATCGCCCTCACCCCTCAGCCCCCTCTCCCTGAACGGGAGAGGGGGATTTTTCCGCACTAGGAAGGGATATACTCCCCTCTCCCCGGGGGGAGAGGGGCTGGGGGTGAGGGGGCGAGATCATGCCACCAGCGGCGGCATCTTACCGCTGGTCGGCTCTTCCTCGCGACGGAACTGGCTCATGTACAGGTCGTAGTAGGCACCCTGGCGGGCCAGCAGCTCGGGGTGGGTGCCGCGCTCGACGATCTGGCCGTCCTTGACCATGAGAACCTGGTCGGCGTTGCGGATGGTACTCAGGCGGTGGGCAATGACGAAGCTGGTGCGGCCCTGGAGCAGGTGGTCGAAGGCCCGCTGGATCAGCCGTTCGGTGCGCGTGTCCACGCTGCTCGTGGCCTCGTCGAGGATGAGGATGCGCGGGTTAGCCAGGGCCGCACGAGCGATGGCGATCAACTGACGCTGGCCCTGGCTTAGACCACCGCCGCGCTCGCCCAGCACGGTCTGGTAGCCCTGGGGCAGCCGCTCGATGAAGGTGTCGGCGGAGGCCAGTTTGGCGGCCGCGATCACCTCCGCGTCGGTGGCGTCGAGCCGACCGTAGCGGATGTTGCTCATCACCGTGTCCGAGAAGAGGAACGAGTCCTGAAGGACGATGCCGATCTGCGAGCGCAGGCTGGCCGTCGTTACATCGCGCACGTCCACGCCGTCGATCAGCACTCGCCCGGCGGTCACGTCGTAGAAGCGCGGAATCAGGTTGATGATCGTCGTCTTGCCAGCCCCGGTCGGCCCGACAATCGCCACGGTCTGGCCGGGTTCGGCGGTAAAACTGACCCCGCGCAGCACCGGCTGGCCCTGCGTATACTCGGCAGCTACGCCCTCAAAGGTCACGCGGCCCGTGATTGGCGGCAGGGTTTGGGCATTCGGACAATCCAGCAGTTCGGGGGTCTCATCTAAAAGGCCGAAGATGCGTTCGCCCCCGGCAATCGCGCTCTGGATGTTCGTCCAGAGTACGGCGATCTGCTGGATGGGCTGGTTGAAACGCTGGACGTACTGCACGAAGGCGAAGATCGTGCCCAGCGAGATCACGGCACCACCGAGGAGCGGCTGGCCGCGCAGGGCGCTCAGGGCACCCACCACCACCACGACGGCGATAGCCACGTAGCCAAGAGCCTCCAGCACCGGGTTGAGGGCGCTGGTGAAGCTGGCCGCACGCACGTTGGCGTCACGGTTGGCCGCGTTGGTGCGCCGGAACTGCTCAATGCTCTCATCCTCGCGGTTGAACGCCTGCACCTCACGCACCCCGGCGATGCTCTCCTGGAGCCCGGCGTTCACGCTGCCCATCTGGCGGCGACTGGCCCGGAACGCCTTGCGGGCCTGGTTTGAGAAGTAGAAGGTGGCCAGGGCCATGAACGGCACCACGCTCAGGCTGAGTAGGGCGTAAGTTACATTGAGCCGCAGCATTACGCCCATCGTCAGGATGATCTGGAGCGAGCCGCTGACCACGTTTAGCAAGGCGAAGCCAATCGCCTGCTGGATCGTGTCGGTATCGCTGGTGATCCGACTCATGACATTACCGGCCTCGTTGCGGGCGTAATAGCCGAGCGAGAGCCGGTGGATCTGGTCGAAAGTATCCTCGCGAATAGCCCGCAGAGCGTGCTGGCCCGACCAGTTCATACAGTAGAAGGCCAATCCCTGGAGGAACGAGCCGCCGACGAACATGCCGACGAGTACGCCCACGAGGCCGCCCAGTCCGCTCAGGCGCACGGCGATACTGGCACCGGGCGGCACGGCGGCATACCAACACGCCCCGGCCTGCGGCACCAGGTAGCAGTCCACCGCCTGGCCGATCAGGTTGGGCGCGGCCACCTGCATCACCACGCTGGCGACGATCAGGATCACGGTGAGGGCGACGGCGTACCAGTAGGGTTGGAAGTAGTGCCAGAAGCGGGCCAGGGACGCGACCGCGTTCTTGGGCTTTTGGGTTTCGCTATTGAGCATGCGGCCAGGGCCGCCATGTCCCATCATCATAGGGGTGTCCTTATCTCCGTCGGGGCGCAGCAGCGCCGCGCTACTGCGCCCTTAGGGATGGTTCAATCCAGCGTGACAGTTCAGCGATGAAACGATGACGCGGTGAGGCGTTCCGTATCGCCTCATCGCCTCATCGCCTCATCGCAAGACGGTAAAGCTGAATGTACCCATTTTGAAACATGCCTTACAGCCCATATCACGCGGCCTTCGGCTCGACATCGCCGATCAGTTGCGAGTGGTAGATCTCAGCGTAGATCGGGCTCTCCTCCAGCAACTCCTCGTGGGTGCCACGGGCCACCACCTGGCCCTTGTCGAGTACCAGGATCTGGTCGGCGTTGAGTACGGTGCTGATGCGCTGAGCGATCACGAAGCTGGTGCGCCCCTGCATCAGACGGTCGAGAGCCTGCTGAATGTGGTACTCGGTCTGGAGATCCACGCTGCTGGTGCTGTCATCGAGGATGAGCAGGCGCGGGCTGAGCAGCAGGGCGCGGGCGATGGCGATGCGCTGCTTCTGGCCGCCCGAGAGGGTGGTGCCGCGCTCGCCGACCTTGGTGTTGTAACCGTCGGGGAAGCCCAGGATAAAGTCGTGGGCCGAGGCGGCCTGAGCCGCCGCGACCACCTGATCGTCGCTGGCGTCGGAGCGTCCGAAGGCGATGTTGTCACGGATGCTGCCGCTAAACAGGTTCGTCTCCTGAAGCACAATCCCGATCTGCGAGCGCAGGCTGTCAATGGTTACATCGCGCACATCATGACCGTCGATCAGGATCGCGCCCTCGACCGCATCATAGAAGCGCGGCAACAGGTTGATGATCGTGGTCTTGCCGCTACCCGTGGCCCCCAGCAGCGCGACCGTCTGCCCCGGCTCGGCCACAAAGCTGACATCCTTGAGTACCGGGTCGCTGCTGCCGAAGTAGCGAAAGGTGACTCGGCGGAACTCAACGCGACCGGTGATCTGCGGCAAACTCTTAGCGTCGGGGCTGTCGCTGATCTCGTTTTTGGCGTCAAGCACCTCAAAGACCCGCTTAGCTGACGCGGCGGCCTGGGCCATCATCGCGACGATGAAGCCGAGTTGGCCGAGCGGAAAGAAGATGTAGACCAGGTAGAGGCTAAACTTCTGGTACTCGCCCAGGTTGAGCGTGCCGCCCAAGATCTGTGCGCCGCCGAAGTAGAGGATGGCGGCCTGGCCGATCTGGGCCACCAGAAAGATCACCGGGAAGAGGAAAGAGAAAATCCGGTTGATCAGGAGTTGCTGCGCCATGAGATCAGTCGCCGTAGCGTCAAAGCGCCCCTTCTCGTAAGGCTCGCGGGCAAACGCCTTGACCACCTTAACCCCGGCCAAGTTCTCCTGGAGTACCGTGTTCAGGGCCGACAGCCGCACCTGGACGGTCATAAAGAGCGGCTGGCTGATCTTACCGAAGCCCATAAACAGCCCCAGGGCAATTGGCAGCAGCGGCAGCACCACCAAGGTCAGCCGCCAGTTGGTGAAGGCGAGCACCAGTAGCGCACCGATCAGCAGCATAAAAGACTGCGCGGTCAGCACGAGACCCTGAGCCACAAAGGTGCGCAGCCGCTCCACATCGTCAGTGGCGCGGATCATAAGCTGCCCGGTCTGGGTCTGGTCGTAGTAGCTAAACGAGAGCCGCTGGATCTTCGAGAAGATCGCATTGCGCATGTCGAAGGCCACGTCCTGCGAGGTTTTCTCCGACATAAACGCCTGGACAAACGAGAAGATGCCGCGCATAATCGCGAAGGCGACGATCAGCAGGGCGGCATTGATCACCAGGGACTCGGCATGTGCGAGGTCGGCCCCAGGGACGAAGCCCCGCGATGCCGCGTCGATCATGTTCTGCACCAGTTGCGGGACGGCCATCTGGGCCAGGGTGGCTACGGCCAAGGCACCGTAGGTAATAGCCACATTGCGGCGGTGCATCCCGAGGTAGCCGATGGCCCGCCCAAGGGCACCCGGCTGGCGCGGGCTGCGGTGTACGCCGGAGTTTATCTGTGCTTGCAAGAAGTTGACTCCTTAAAGGCGTGTTTCAGATCGGGTGATTTCAGCTTGATCGTCGGATGTCCCTCACCCCCCAGCCCCCTCTCCCCGTGAGGGAGAGGGGCAGGGGGTGAGGGCCATCCAACACAACCTTTTGATCGTACCACTATTATGGAGACCCATCGTGCTAAAATGACGGCGGTCGTCACCGAGATCAGCGAGGGAACACATGAGCGCGGGGATACATGAGCGACTCCCACGGACGGTGCTGATGGTCTGCACCGGAAACTACTACCGCAGCCGCTACGCCGAGCTGCTGTTTAACGCCTTGGCCCCTGCCAACCTCGGCTGGCGGGCCGACTCGCGAGGTTTTGCGCCCACGCCCTGGAACGTCGGGTCAATCGCCTCGGTGGTGCTGGATCGCCTCGCCGCTGCCGGGTTCGCCCCGCCCGCCGCGCCGCGCGCACCCCTCCGGCTCACCCTAGCCGACATTGAGTCCGCTGACATGCTGATCGCCCTCGACGAGAAGGAGCATCGGCCCTACGTCGCGGGTCTCGGCCAACCCTGGGCCAGTCGCTTTCGCCTCTGGGTGGTGCCCGACCTGCACGAGTGGCCGGTTGAGCGCGCCCTATCCGCCATCGATCACGAGGTGCGCGCTCTGATCGCCGAGATCTCCTCTGCTGACCACTAATCTGCCCTTATAGCAATCCTAAATTAGTTATGAAAAGGAGTCGAACCTTTAGGCGGCCTTATCAGGGCATGAGCAAAGTCAGATCCGGCCCCCTCACCCCCTGCCCCTCTCCCTCACAGGGAGAGGGGGCTGGGGGGTGAGGGCTGTCCGGCGACCACACGACTTTGCACATGCCCTGGCGGCCTTATCCGGCTAAAGCCTTGACTCCACACAACAACCCCAAGAGGATTGCGATACCTGTCTACTGGCGAACCGTCACGTTGGTGTACGCATCATAGAGGTTGCCGTCCATGTCCTCGGCCTGCACGCCGAGGACGTAGCTACCGGCGGGCGCGGGCAGTTCCTCCATGGTGAACGGCTGGTCGCCGAAGGTGAGGGTGTCGCCCGCCTCGGTGACGTACTCCTTAACGCCGCCGCTATTGCTGTGCAGCCGGATGCGCTGATTCGTGACGGTGAAGGTGTCGCCGGGCTGAGGGGTGATCACACGCGGGGCGCTGGCCTGACCCTGGCTGCTGAATCCCAGCACCTTGATTAGCGCGTTGTCCTTGAAGAAGAGCTGCGCCTGACGGGAGCCGCCATCCACAAAGGTGTAGTTGCCATGCACCACATAGGTGGCGCTGTCGTTGGCGGCCCCGTAGTCCGATGGCGCGAAGAGCGCGAACTTTGTCGTCGTCCCGTCGCTGATCCCAAAGCGCACCGGCGTCCAGTCATACTCAAGGGTCACGGGCCGATCCGCGCCCCAGTCGGGGTAGAAGATCCCGTTCTCCTTGCGCGACTGCCCAGCATCCACGTAGTCGATGTCAGCCACCAGAACGCTGTCGTCGTCGGGGTTGTAGAAACCAGTGAAGAAATAGATAAAGCTGATCTGGTCGCCGTCCACGCTCGTTTTCACCGTGACCGTGCCATTTTGGGCGATTTTCTTGGCCGAGAGCTTCAGTTTGGCCACGCTGAGCGGGCTGGCGCCGGGGGCGAGGATCGCCAGCGTATTGCCCGTCGGCGCGGTCGTATCCAGGGCCACGCCGTAGTAGTAGAAGTTGAGGTAGTTCTCCCAGGCGGCCTGGTCGGCAAAGCGGTTCGCCACCTGCGCGTAGACCTTCCGGCCCGCGTCGGCGGACTTGTAGAGCTTCGAGGTGGGGAAGTAGATCGAGAGGCCAGTGGCCCCGGAGCGCTCGTCGCCGTGCTTCTCGGCAATCACGGCCCGCTTGAGGGCGGCCAGCAGGGCGTCGGCGGCCTTGTCGATGCCCTTGGTGTTGCTCTTCTTGCGAACAAGCGTGGCGAAACTACCAATGTCGATGTAGGGCGACGGGCCATCGTCGAAGGTATTTTCGAAGCGCTGGGCGTAGGTGCGCGCCGAGGCCACCGTCTTCTTGTTCAGCTTGCTCAGAGCAACGCTGAAATCATCCAGGGCGGCGAGCAGTTCGGGTAGGGCGGCGGTATCGTAGGCACTCAAGGTGACATCGTGGCTCATGTCGGTGGCCACTGCCCGCGCACTGCGCGTCTTGGTCGTGTCGAAGGTCTCCTTCACAAACTCAGCCCGCGCCGCATCATCAACAATCCGCTGATCCTGGTCAATATAGCTGTCCACAATCGCCTTGCTCAGCGCGGCGCCGTCCATCGCCGGGTTCGCGACGAGCTTCCCGAGGAATCCGGCGTAGGCCCAGCCCAGGGCTGGCTCCACCTCCTCAGAGGCGACCACATAGCGCGTATGGGGAGCGACGGCGGTAAGCACCTCGATCTGGCCCATCAGACAGGCGTCGAAGCCGATCAGGTCAAAGGACGTGATGCCCGTGTCGGTACGGATCGTACCGAGAGCCGCGTCGATCTCGTCGAGCAGCAACAAGTCGCCGTTGGAGGTAAGGCCAAGGCCATCGGGGCCGGGCTTTGTTTGGGATCCGTCGCTCCAGCCGCCAGGCCAGCCCATGCCGTGGTCAGAAAGAATGAGCGCATGGTGGGCGGCGGGGTACGTGGTGATCGCCCACTCAGCGAAATCCACCAGGGTCTGCCCGTCGGCCATATTCACCTCGCCAAGGTCGGACACCACCTCAGAATTTAGCTTCTTCAGGTCGTCGTCCTTGGTGATGTGCAGGCGGCGCGCACCCGTCCAGTTGCCATCGCCGCGAAACGCGCCCTTGTAGCGGTCAACCTGAGCAACAATCGTCACCTTATCCGACGAGCCGACCCGCTCGGCCTCATTGACATCGGTGAACATATCCTGCTCAAGCACCTGGTCGTCGGCGTCCTCGTAGAGCATGATCAGCCAGGTATCATCGGCGGATGCGGGCGCGGTCGTAGGTTTGGCTATGGCGGTAGGTTTGGTGAGAGCGGTGGGTTTGATCAGAGCGGTGGGTTTGGTCGCAGCGGGCCGGGGCGCAGGCGTATCGGCGGCCTTGGAGCAGGCTGCGAGGGCAAGCGGAAGGACGAGCATGACAAGTAGCGTGCGCGGGCGCAGCCATGCTGGCGTGTGAATATGTCCACGGCGCAGGGCGATGCGCAGCAGCAGCAGGCTGGTCAGGATTGTTGCGATCAGCGCCACCAGCCCGGCCTCCGGCCCAAACGCGCCGCCAGTCCACAGATCCGGCCCGGCGGTGGTCGAAACCAGGATTCGACTCGTGTCGATCCCCGACACCGGTGCCCCGAAGATCGGCCCCTGGAAGAAGTTCCACGCCCAGTGGATACCCACCGCCACCCAGATAGTGCGCGTGGCCAAGTAGGCGCAACTCAGCAGCGTGCCAGCGCCGATGGTGATTGCGAGGCACGACCAGATCGTGGCCGACGGGTTGGCGAGGTGCGCAGCCCCGAACAGCACGCCGCCGATCACGAGAGACGCCCAAGAGCCAAGAACGCCCTCAATCTGCCGGAAGAGTACCCCGCGAAAAAGTAGCTCCTCGAACAGTCCCACTACCAGAAACAGGAGCAGGCTTTCGGTGAGCAAGAGCGGGTTGATCTCCACCCGATCCACGCGGTACCAGCCAGCCAGAGATAGCACCGCGAAGATTGCGACCATCAGGCCAACACCGATCAGGAAGCCTCGGCCCAGATCGGGGAGAGCGTTGCGTGGAGCAATTCCGCCCTCAGCAAGCGGGACAGCCTCGATTGCCTGTTCAAGCAGGAGCATCACGCCGACGGCCAGCAGGGCACCAACCCCGCGTGAGAGGATCATCCCCGAGAACGATCCGGTAAGGATGTCAAGGATGGCGATGACGACCAGTGTGGCGAACGCCAGCACAAAGCCTATGATCATGCGGACGAAAGGCAGCCGTACAATGTGGAGGAAGGTTGACATCAAGACGCTCCTCTATGATTGACACTCCTCACGGGCCTGTGGTACACTCTGGCGTCGGCGCGACAAGCGCCGATTTTTGCGCATGTGTGGCGCACCGTAAATGCGCGGTTATATATTATGTCAATAAGGAGTTTCACCCCATGGCTTCCGGAACAACAACCGATTTGCGCACGGGCGTCGTGCTGCGCTACAACAACGATCTCTATCAGGTGGTAGAGTTTCAGCACGTAGCGCCGGGCAACTGGCGGGCCTTCGTGCGTATTAAGCTGAAGAACCTAAACAACGGTAAGGTGATCGAGGATCGCGTGCGCGCCGGCTCGGACATCGAGATTGTCCGTATCGAGCGCCGACCTATGCAGTTCCTCTACCGCGAGGGCGAGGACTTTATCTTTATGGATAATAGCACCTACGACCAGATCCAGGTGAGCGAAAAGGCCGTGGGCGATGGTGCGCGATTCCTGAAAGAGAATGAGAGCGCCGACCTCGTGTACGACTCGGAGCGCGAGGTGCTGCTCGGCGTCGAACTGCCGATCTTCGTGACCCTGGCTGTGACCGAGACGACGATTGCCGTCCGTGGCGATACGGCAACCAACGTCACCAAGGCGGCCACCCTGGAGACGGGTACGATCATCCAGGTACCCGGCTTCGTCAACGAGGGCGATGTGCTGAAGATCGACACCCGCAGCGGAGATTATATCGAACGAGTGTAGCGGTCAATGCAAAATGCAGAATGCAAAATGCAAAATGCAGGATTTTTGCATTTTGCATTCAGCGCACCGTCTGTGGTGCCACCGGCAGCATCAACGCCTCAAGCATGTACTGCCGCATCCCCAGCGGCTCCAGCCGTACCGTGCCATCCCCAGCGTTGTAGGTCAGCACCGCTCGTTCAAAGTATTGCATCATCCGCGTCTGCCCATCGCTCGCACGCCCTGTGAACTCCTCGGAAATTGGCAGGCCAAACACATCTACGCCCCCACCGCGCCGCCAGAAGTCCAGAAACGCCTCTTTGATGCCGTGGCCCGTTTCGGGAAAGAAGACCGGCGCGCTCGCCGGGTCGCCCGGAGTACGCGCAGCGGCCCCACCAAAGGCCAGGGACTCGGCGGCACCCCGGCCCGTTGGCGCGGGCTGCACGTAATAGGGCGTGTCGGCCTGGTCGCCACGTAGCTGGAGTACGACGTTGGTGAAGACCTGCGTAACTCCATCGGCAGCGGTGCGGGCCGATTCCAGAGGCGGGCCGAATCGCTCGCGGCCACCGAGTGCGCGCCAGTAGCGGTAGATCGCCGCCGGCACCGCCACGCCCTCCACCGCGCCATCTTCAGGCAGCGGCAAGATCGTCTCGGCCCCGGCCAACACTGCCTGGAGACCGGCCAGGTTCTGCTCGTACTCACTGCTGTTGCCGGTCACTAGTTCAGGCGTAATTGCGGCAATACCCATACTCCCCGCCCAGTCGCTCATCCCCCCGGTAATGTTGTAGTTCGGCCAGTAGCGGTGATAGGCGTAACCCGCGCCAGAGGCGTAGATCTGGGCCATGGTGATCGAGGGAGCGTACTCGCAGAAAGCCGGGAAGACCATGCCAGCGTTGGAGTGAATGAAGATCGCCCCCGCCGCATCCAGCAGGAAGGCCCGGATGATCCGGCTCTCCGTCTGCGAATCGGGGTAGGGACCGCCCGTATCCGAGACAATGCCGCGTGCGCCCTGCACCGTGAGGCTCCAGTCATTCTCGGTGCAGCTATCCAGATCTGTATTCATATTCCGATTTAGATCTATACTCTCCCCATCAAAGCGCGTCCCCAGAGCCAACCCATCAGGGTTGAGGCTCGGGATGAGATAGAGCCGCACGCCGGGCGGCACCGCATCAGGATGCGCCCGAAAATAGCCGATCAGCTCGATCACAAGCTGGTAGGTATTAGCCTCAGGTGCGCCATGCGTATCGCCCACCACCACCAGTTTACGCGGGCCATCACCCACTCGCACCACCTGGATGGGCCGTCCCTGGCCGGAGAAGCCGAGGGTAAACTCGCGCACCGTGGGCGCAGCGTGAGCGATCTGGCCGGGAGGAACGAAGGTGATGGAAACAGCGATGAGGAGAAGCAACAGGCAACTGCGGCCAATCGGCAATCGGCAATCGGCAATCGGCAATCGCACTACCCGATCCCTCTAGCCCGACGTTTAGCCGCCACAAAATGGCTATGGGTCAAATTAATGCTGGCAGTGATCCGGCTGATCTCGTCACTCTCCTCGCGGGAAATCTCACCATCGGCGGCGGCCACGGCGAAGAGGGCATCGAGAATACGGATGCGCTCTTCCTCGCTGGCGTTCGCGGCAAACTCCCTGGTGAGATGGAAGTAATCGAGGTCGGCGGCAGACTCGGCCAGGGCCACCTCGGCCACCAGAGTGGCCCGCTCGCGGCTGATGCCCCAGCCTGACTCCAGCAGATCGGCCATGCGTGCGAACTCAGCGTCGGTCACGGTATTATCCGCGCGGGCAACGCGGGCGAGCAGACCACCGGCGAGGGCCAAGGTATGGGCCTCCGCGACGGGGATGCCCAGGTCGTCCTCAGGGGCTTTACCGAGGCGCTGGCGCACCGCGTAGTAGATCCGGTTATTGAGAAACTCACCGAGATACTGCTCGCGGTTGGGAGCGACCGTGTGGCGGTGGAGTGACCCGCGCAGCAGCCGACCGATCTGAGCGAGCAGGCCAAGGTCAACTCGCTCCAGAGCCGTGTGAATCTCCTTGGACACAGCTCGCTCCTCAACGGTGATCACCCGGTCAGCGCGGAGCATCTGGTCGAGGGCAGCCAGGGCCAAGGCGCGGTCGCCGGGGCCATGCAGAGCTGCCGCCAGCGACTCCACCAGGCGGGCGCGCTCATCGGCAGCCACCGGCGAGTGCAGGTAGATCTCCAACTCGGCCCACTCGTTGACGGTCATCGCCGCCTCGCCAGAGCCGCCGGTCTGGCCAAGTTCGGCCAGGATGCTCTTGAGGCTGTTCACCTCATCATTAGCCAAGTGGCCGTCTGCCCAGGCAGCGGCGATAATTACTTTGGCCAGGGCCATCGCCAGGATGTTCTTGGGCATCGGTCAATCCTTCTGAATCCAATATTTTTTAAATAAGCCGATCTCATACCGACCTTGCCCCCTCACCCCCTGCCTCTCTCCCTCAGACAAGGTTTCAGGTGCCAGGTTTCAGCTTTACAGTGTGGCGATGAGGCGAGGATGC
>CAIRFY010000679.1 GCA_903877945.1 uncultured Oscillochloris sp.
CGCCCGGCGCGTTCGGTGGCGCTGAGCAACAGCACATCGCTTTTGCCTTCGAGGATCTGGAAGCGGTTGATGAGGGCGGTGATGTCCGATCCGAGGGCGGTTGCCATCAGGTGGGCGTCACCGAAGGGAATCTTCTTCTTCTTGTCGGCTTTGCCGCCAACGCTGGCAGCCTCGCCGCTCTCTGGGTCGTCATCCTCAACGGCATCAGGCAGCGGCGGCAGCGGCCCGGTCTTCTTTGTGTCGCCGTTGTCGTTCTCGCCGGTGGCCCCAACCACGCTCGCAATGTGATCATACGTCCAGCGCCAGAGGACGTAGAAGCGGGTTTCATCATCTACCGCGCCTAGTGCAGCAGCGGCGTTGTCCGGCTGAAGCCTCGACTCCAGTTCTGCCGTCGGAGTCGAGGCTGTAGCCGGTGTGTCCGGCTGAAGCCTCGACTCCGTCGTTAGGGTTGGAGTCAAGGCTTTAGCCGATATGCCAGTTGCAAACACCCGACTGAGTGCGTAATCAGCCACCGTCTGCTGCACCCATTCGAGCAGCGTACTGACGGTGATCTCGGTACCACGTAGATCGCGCACGGTGTCGTAGCGCGAGAAGGCTGCCGTGGCCGGGCCAATCGCGGAGATGAAGAAGTCTGCGCCACGTAGGCCCGCTGCCCAGAACTGATCAAGCCGCTCGCGCACATTCGCCTCAATCGCCACCCGCACGTCGCCCGCGATGCCGATACCCGCGTCAATCTTGCGCTTTCGGCAGACCAGGAAGATCGAGGAGGCCAGGGCAGCAGTTCCCTGTCCAACCATTCGACTTGCCATTTCGGTACTGAAAGGCCAAGAGCCATCTACCGTCAAGCCTGCTCGTAGCAGAGAAGCGACTAACGACTCCCACGCCGAGATTGCCTTATGCGCGTAGACAACGACACAAATCCCATCGTCACGAAGCACACGGTGGATCTCTGAAAATGCCTTCTCTAGCTCCTGCTCGAACCATTCCGTCGGGCGAACAAGCGCACCGCCCTGAATAATTTCTTGCTCTTTTGGTGTAGCAGGAGCGCCGAGAATCGTTGGGTAAAGATGCCCTATTGAACGCTTGAGCCATACATAGAAGAAGTCGGAAACCGTCGCATATGAAATATTATCCAGATAGGGTGGGTCAGTGATAATGGCATCAAAGAATCTGTCCTCAAAAGGGAGGTTGGTTGCAGAGCCACGCCGTACCTCGGCGTAGTCCACCTGACTTCCTTCAGGAGTCACGGCTTTAGCCGACTTCGCCTGAAGGCTCGACTCCAAGGATTTGTAGTCCACCTGATTTCCTTCAGGAGTCACGGCTTTAGCCGACTTCGCCTGAAGGCTCGACTCCAAGGATTTGTAGTCCACCTGACTTCCTTCAGGAGTCAAGGCTTCAGCCGACCTCGCCTGAAGGCTCGACTCCAAGGATTTGTAGTCCACCTGAATTCCTTCAGGAGTCAAGGCTTCAGCCGACTTCGCCTGAAGGCTCGACTCCAAGGGTCTGGTGCCGATAGTTGCCCCATGATCAATGTAGCGCGTCACCCAATCCTCCGCACCTTCCCATCCACCAGAAGAGGCGTTGAAGGGGTTAACCTCGGCATAGTCCAAGAGCATCGGAAGGGCCTGCCGACCAAAAACATTCGAGATTGTACTCCTGCTATTGTCCCATCGACACAGCACAGCACCTCGGTCTGCAAGCCGGTCTATATTCAAAGCTAGGTAAGTCGCAATCGCCTTCGCATACGCAGCATCTTTGGTTTGCATCTGCTGCGCGATTTCCCTATGCGCAGCCCGCACCCATGTGGTAAAGGTGGCAAGCGCAAGTGCTTGACGAGGGTTAAAGAGTTTGCCAAACGTATCGAGGCCATAGACGACACAGGAACCACCCGTGATACGGCGTTGAGCAATCGGTTCATCCGGTACGGGCAGCAGTTCGCCACTGAATGGGTCGTAGCTTGCTTCTAATTGCTGCAAACGCTTCCTAGCCTGCTCAAACGCGGCGCGATCTTCTGGGCGCACCGAGCGGTAGAGCTTGCCGTTACTACTTTCCCAGACCACGGCGACCATCTGATCACCCATGCGCCCGTTGACCGCCTCGTCCTTAATGTACTTCTCGCCCAGGGGCGTGCCGCAGCAAGGACACACCGCCGTACCGCCACGGGTCGAGCCAACGCCGGGGTCAAAGTCAAAGTCGCTGGTATTCTTCACTGGGCCAACCACCGTGTAACGAATCGCGCTACCCGGCCCGTCCGCCTCAATTTTGTAGGCCGACATACGCCCCGGTTTCTTGGCCAGCCACGTCTGCCGAATCAGCGGCACGGACACCGCACAATCAGGGCGCGGGCAGGTAATCGTGCGCGCCCACAGATAGGCCACGGTGTTCGCGCCACTGGCATCTTTCGGATAGAGATCGCCAATCTCCTCACGAGCGTGGTCAAGCACCCACGTACTCCAACGCCGCACATCGGCAATCAGGGTTGCGCCCGGTTTCTCGCCGTGCGTGCCAGGACGGTGCGCGTACTGCTGTGGGTACACCAGCGTGGCAAGCTGGATGATATGCGCGACCGGGTTGAGGTCAAAGGCATAGGTTTC
>CAIRFY010000680.1 GCA_903877945.1 uncultured Oscillochloris sp.
AGCGAAGCGAAAAATCCCGGTCGGGATTCTTCGCTTCGCTCAGAATGACAGCGTTACTTATGCGGTATTGCGTTCTTAGCGTTCCTGACGATAGATCTGCCTTGTCACATACAGCGGGCGGCGCTTAACCTCCTCGAAGATCCGACCAACATATTCACCAATGACGCCGATGGTGATCAACTGGATGCCGGAGAGGAGGAAGATGGCGACGACGAGAGTGGCAAAGCCGGGCGGTGAGAGGCCGACCGTGAGCTTCTGGATGGTGTAGAAGATTGCGATCAGGATAGACATCAGCGAAACGCTCACGCCCGCCAGCGAGATCATGCGCAGGGGTACATAGCTGAAGGAGATCAGCCCGTCGAGAGCCAGGTAGATCAGCCGGGTGAGGGTGTACTTGGGACGACCGGCGTGGCGGGCGTGGCGCTCATAGGCCAGGCCGACCTGATCCAGACCGACCCAACTGCGGATGCCGCGCACAAAGCGGTTGCGCTCGGGCATGCCGTTCATGAGATCGACGACACGCCGATCCATAAGGCAGAAGTCACCGGCGTCGAGTGGGATGTCGATGCTGGATACTTGCTTCAGCAGGCGGTAGAAGAGCGTATAGGCCACCCGCTTGATCGGCCCCTCCTTACGCTGCTCGCGGATAGCGTAGACTACATCGTGGCCCTCACGCCATTTGGCAATAAACGCGGGCAACACCTCCGGCGGATCCTGGAGGTCGCCGTCCATGATGATCACTGCCTGACCGCAACTGTGGTCAAGCCCGGCGCTGATCGCGACCTGGTGCCCAAAGTTACGGGCCAAGTCAATCACGATCACCCGCCGGTCGTCTGTGGCAAGCTGTTGGAGCAGCGGCAACGTGCGGTCGTGGCTGCCGTCGTTCACGAAGAGAATCTCGTAGCTGAGGCCCAGGGGGTCGAGGGCGGCCAGGAGCCGGGCATAGAGCGTGGGCAGGTTCTCTTGCTCGTTGTAGGCCGGGATGACCACCGACAGCTCGGTGGGTGCTGACTGCGATGCCAGCGGGCCAGACACGGGAGCGGCTGTCAATTGGGCAAGAGCCTGACAGAAGCGCAGAGCGGCCTGCGGGTCATCGGTAGGAATATCGACAAAGGCGCGCTCTCGTTGTGGCTGTTCAGAGGCCGCACGGCGCATCGCGGTGATCCTTATAAGGCGGGGCAGATTGCAGATTTAAGATGACAGATTGCAGACTGGTGCCCATTCTGCACAAGCCCAGAGTGTGCCCGGCCCTGGGAGTGCGGGCGTCTCGCCCGCATGCGGGCAGGACGCCCGCGCTACCCTTCACCGCGACACGTATAACCGGATGACTTTCGCGCTATTGCCATTATAGAGATCAGCAGTGATCGTGCAATAGCCTGATCGTCCCAGTCGCGGGCGACTAAAGTCGCCGCTGGGGAGCCTGCGGCTGGGCGTCGGCCTTCGCCGACGCCGGAATCGCCCGCGCAGGCGGGCGACCAGCCGTAGGCTCCCGTGGCGCGACGTCAGTCGCCCGCTCTGCGCCCCTCCGATGGGAGAATCCCTCGATAGTCGCAGAGATGTGGGTAAAGATATGCCCTCACGGGGAGAGGGGCAGGGGGTGAGGGCCGGAGGGAGACGTTGCACCAGCCCGGTTGGGGTTGTCTAGTGGGGTGCAACGCCCGGCAAACTGATGGTACAATAGGCACGCGGAACTCTGACTTTACACGCTACTGGCGCACGCCCCTATGCCCATTTCATACCAAGAACAAGCTGCGCTCACCTGCCCCATCTGTAGATCTGAATTTACTACCGCCGTCTGGATCGTCCTTGACGCACAGGAGCAACCGGGGGCGGTGGATGAACTGCGCGGCGGCTCGCTCAACTGCGTGACCTGCCCGCACTGCGGCGGCAGTGGTCCAGCCGGGGCACCACTGATTTTTCACGATGGCCAGACGCGGCGGGTGATCTTTGCCGGGGTACCGGGCGCTGCCGAACACGAGATACGCGATCAGGCCCGTCATCTTCACACGCTCCTGGTAGAATCCATTCCCGAGGAGCAGCGCCGCGCCTACCTGGCCGATGTGGATATTGCCCAGGATGTGGACGGGATGACCCGTATGCTCAAACGTGCGGATCGGCGGCGCGGTGGAGAGACGCCCGACCGGGGCGTCTCTCCGACCGAAACGCCGCCGCTGCTGGTGGCCGTGCAGGAACTACTTGAGGCTCGCTCACCCGAAAATCTCGACCGGGTGATCGCTACTCACCCGGCGCTGCTGGCACGCGATACCGACACGACCTTGGCCCAATTGGCGGATGTGGCCGTCGAACAGCGGGCCTACGATATTGCCGAGAGCCTCCAGCAGGCCCGGCGGCTGCTCAGCCAGTCGGCCGGTGCCGTCATTTCGGCACTGCCTGACCCGACGCTTCAGGCGCTGATGCAGGCCCAGAGCGGAGCGGATCTGCTGGATGTGACGGACGTTCACCCGCTGCTGCTACGCCCAGAGGTGGACAAACTGCTGGCCGAGCAGATCAACCTCGCCCTCGATGCGGGTAACGACCGACTGGCCAGCGCCCTTGAGGAGCGGCGCGAGGCTCTGGCTGAACTGCGAACCACCGCCTCGGGGGAGCCTACTCTGGAGGAGGCGATTGAGGCGCTCCTGAGTGCCAACGGTGAGGATGATCTGGCCGATGTGCTCGACCACTACCCGCTGCTGCTCGATGAGGTCGCCAGTCAGGCTCTCTGGCAGTTCGCCGCCGAGGCCCGCGCCAGCGGCGATGAAGAGATGGCCCGCTATGCGATTGAGTGCCGTGAGTTGCTACGGCGCGTCCGCGAGGGACTTGACGGGTGATTTTGGATTTTGGATTTTGGATTTTGGATTTTGGATTTTGGATTTTGGATTTTGGATTTTGGATTTTGGATTTTAGGTTTTAGATTTTGGATTTTAGATTGCTGCAATCCAAAATCCAAAATCTAAAATCCAAAATGGAGAGTGTTTATGCTGAAACGAACCCCCCTCTTTGAGAAGCACGTCGCCGCAGGTGCGCGCATGGTCGAGTTTGGTGGATGGGAGATGCCCGTCCAGTATAGCGGCATCATTGACGAGCATACGGCAGTACGCCAGCGGGTCGGGCTCTTCGACATTAGCCATATGGGCCGCCTGATGGTGCGCGGCAACCAGGCCGAGGAGTTCCTGCAGCATGTGGCCACCTGTGATGTGTCGGCTATCCCGCTTGGACAGGCGAGCTACGGCCTGCTTTGCCACCCCGACGGCGGGATCGTGGACGATATTTTCGTCTACCACCTGCCTGAGGAGTATCTGGTGGTGGTGAATGCCTCGAACCGCGAGAAGGACTGGCAGTGGCTGCACGCCCATACGGAGGGCTTTGATGTGGAGATCGTGGGCCGCTCGGATCGCTGGGCGATGCTGGCCCTCCAGGGGCCAGAGGCCGAGTCGATCCTGATCCAGGCCGAGGAGCCGGGGGCTGGTAGCCTCTCTGTGCTGCCCTTCCACGGGGTGGCCCTGAGTGCGCTCTTTGGCTTCACCACCCTGGTGGCCCGCACCGGCTACGCCGGTGAGGACGGCTTCGAGTTGTTCTTCGACGCTATACACGCTGAGGACTTCTGGGACAAACTGGTTGAGCTAGGCGCGAAGCCCTGTGGCCTGGGTGCCCGCGACAGCCTGCGCTTTGAGCCGTGCCTGTCGCTCTATGGCCACGAGATCAGCGATACAATCAACCCCTACGAGGCCCGCCTGGGCTGGGTGGTCAAGCTGGATAAAGGCGACTTTGTGGGCCGCGAGGCGCTGGCTGCGATCAAGGCCGCTGGCCCCACCCGCAAACTCACCGGATTCGAGATGGTCGGCAAGGGGGTTGCCCGTGGCGACTACCCGGTACACAACCTCGATGGCGATTTGGTTGGCGCTGTGACCACCGGGATGCCCGCGCCGACCGTGGGCCGCCCGCTGGGCATGGCCTATGTGCCCACCGCCCTGAGCACCGTGGGCAGCGAGTTCGATATTATCATCCGTGGGAAGCCCGTGCGTGCGCGGGCGATCAAGATGCCGTTTTACAAGCCTCAGTATAAGAAGTGATGCGTGATCGGTGATGCGTGATCCGTAGTGGAATATCACAGCTCACGCATCACGGGTCAGCTATTAGGAGCAACGCGATATGAGCCACAACGTCCCGGCGGAACTGCGCTATAGCAAGTCTGATGAGTGGGTGCGAACCGAGGGCGACGAGTTGGTGATCGGGGTCAGCGACTTCGCCCAGGATCAACTCGGCGACATCGTTTACCTAGAGCTACCGAAGGTCGGCCAGATCCTCGCCCCCGGCGACTCGTTCGGGGTGATCGAGTCGGTGAAGGCCAGTTCCGACCTGTACGCCCCGGTGGGCGGCGAGGTGGTGGCGGTGAACGGCGACCTGGAGTCCAGCCAGGAGGCGATCAACCAGGATCCCTACGGGGCCGGCTGGCTGATCCGCGTGCGCCCATCCGGCGCGGAGGAGGAGTTGCTCGACGCCGAGGCGTATGCCGTATTCTGTGCGGATCGCGCCCATTAAATCGCAATTGCAGATTGCAGGTTACGGCAATCTGCAATCTGCAACCTGCAATTATGAACTCACACTACATTTCCATCACCGAGGCTGAGCGGGCCGAGATGCTCGCGGCGATTGGGGTGGCCGATACCGCCGACCTGTTCGTTGATATACCCGCCGAGAAGCGTTTCCCCACGCTGGATCTGCCTGCGCCGCTGTCGGAGCCGGAGTTGGTGCGCGAGCTGCTGGCGATGAGCGGCCAGAACGCGCACGCCCTTAACCAGAGCATCTTTCTGGGAGCGGGTGCCTACAACCACTTTGTCCCCGCCGCCGTCGATCAGATCTTGCGCCGGGGCGAGTTTTTCACCGCCTACACGCCCTATCAGCCTGAAATTAGCCAGGGCACGCTCCAGTCAATCTTCGAGTACCAGAGCCTGATCTGCTCGCTCACCGGCATGGAGATCGCTAACGCCTCGCACTACGACGGGGCCACGGCAATCGCTGAAGCGGCGATTATGGCCTTGAATGTGGTGCGTGGCCGACGCAAGATCGTCGTCGCTCGCAACGTCAATCCGCAGTACCGCGCCGTGCTGCGCACCTACCTCCAGGCTCTCGACGCCACCGTCACCGGCGACGAGCAGCCTGACGCGGGCATTGACGACGCCCTGGCCCTGGTGGACGACCAGACCGCCCTGCTGATCGTGCAGAACCCGGATTTTCTGGGCCGTCTGCATGACTTGCGTGGCCTGGCGGCGCAGGTGCAGGCCAAGGGCGCCCTGCTCTGTGTCCACTTCGACCCGATCAGCCTGGGGTTGTTCCAGACTCCCGGCGAGCTGGGCGCGGACATCGCCACTGCCGAGGGTCAGCCCCTGGGGATCGGCCTGAACTTTGGCGGGCCGTACCTGGGGATTTTTACCACCAAGCAGAAGTACGTCCACAAGATCGCCGGGCGCATCGTCGGCATCACCAAGGACGTGGATGGGCAACTGGCCTACGTGCTCACCCTGCGTGCCCGCGAGCAGGACATTCGCCGCGAGCGGGCCACCAGCAATATCTGCACGAACCAGGCGCTGATGGCCCTGGCGGCCACGGTCTACATGAGCCTGATGGGCAAGCAGGGTATGCGCAAGGTGGCCGAATTGTGCTACCACCGCGCCCACTACGCCGCCGCCGAGATCGCCAAGCTACCGGGCTACCGTCTGCTGGGCGACGGCCCCTTCTTCAAGGAGTTTGCCGTGGGTCTGCCGCGCCCCGCCGCCGAGGTGAACGCCGCCCTGCGCGCCCAGGGTATCGTCGGCGGATTCGATCTGTCCGCCGATGAGCCACAGTTCGGTAACGCCATGTTGCTCGCGGTGACGGAGATGAACAGCCGGGCGGATATTGACCGGCTGGTGGGTGTTTTGCGGGATGTAGGGTGACGGGGTGACGGGGTGACACGGTGACACGGTGACAGGGTGA
>CAIRFY010000681.1 GCA_903877945.1 uncultured Oscillochloris sp.
GAGGCGAGGAGGCGAGGAGGCGAGGAGGCGAGGAGGCGAGGAGGCGAGGAGGCGAGGAGGCGAGGAGGCGAGGAGGCGAGGAGGCGAGGAGGCGGTGACGCGATGACGCGATGACGCGATGACGCGATGACGCGATGACGCGATGACGCGATGACGCGATGACGCGGTGACGCGGTGAGGCGATGACGCGGTGGCATCGCCTCCTCGCCTCGTCGCCTCTTCGCCAAACTGTCAAGCTGGATTGAACCTTGTCTTACCTGAAAACTATTGGATCGCGACTCTAGACTCGGTACCTTTAGCCTATTTCCCATCCCGCCGCAAAAACCTATAATTGAGAGTGCAGCAAACAGTATTCGGAGGCACGGCTATGAGACATCGAACGACCGGACAGTCCATTGTCGAGATGGCATTTGTACTCCCCGTACTCCTGTCCCTGCTGTTCGGGATCATCGAGTTCGGCTATGTACTTTTTGCCTACTCAACCATATCGCAGGCTGCTCGCAATGCAGCCGAGGCGGGCGCACAGCTCCCGCCCTTCCAGTCGTGGTTGGCGTACCAGGGCAACAATATGCCTGCGGGCTCTTCCCCCGTCACATTTGACTCCGACGGCTGTGTGAATGCGATCTACTTCGCCGCTGTCTCCGACAAGACGGTGTTCTCAGGTATCGAGAACTATATCACGATCAGCTACCCGGACGACACGGCAACTGTTGATACGCGCAACCTTGATGTTCGTGGCCCCATCCAGGTGACGATCAGCTACCCGGTTACCGGGATCACGCCGCTCTTTCGGCTCTTCCGCTTCGGTGACAGCAATGGCACAATCGTTCTGACGGTGACGCAGCGCCGCTCGCTTGAGAACCTCGGCATCGATCCGTCGAAGCCCGGTAATGTCGCCTGTGCTAAGGATGTTGCGAATTGGCATGTGTTGAATCCATAATGATGTTGGCGCGGGCTAGAGAGAGGGAAATCACCATGTTCCGTCACCATCGAACAACACGTTCCAGCGGGCAGGCTCTGGTGGAGTTTGCCCTGGCTGCAACGCTCATCCTTACGCTGCTTTCGGCAACTGTCGATCTTGGCCTGATTTTCTTCACCGTACAGGGGCTCACCGCTGCCGCCCAAGAAGGTGCTACCTTCGGTAGCCACCCGGTAATGGTGATGAACGGGACTGCCATCCAGTCTGTTGATGTTGACTATGCCGAGATCGTCAATCGCGTGCGCTACTCCGGTGGCCCGAAGCCTGCGGGTTTCGCCAACCTGCTCGACCTGAATAACGATGGTGTCCTTGATGACGCCGCCTCGGCCGTGAGCGGGGTGATCAGCACACCGAAACTTCCCAGTTCCTATATCTACATCCAGCTTCTGAAATATCCCAACGACATCCTGGTTGACCCCGCCACTGGTGCCGATATTACGCCTGGGGTCTGCGATACCACAACTGCAGGGACAAACGGTGATATGCGCAACGCCGGGAAGTTCTGTTATGTGCGTGTCACAGTTAAGTATAATTACAATTTCATCTTCCCCTTCGCGCCTGTCTTTGGGGGGAAGATCCAACTGAAGTCTTCGTTCATGATACACATTCGTAGCTCGTTCATTGGCTAGTGCCAAATAATGAGTCTGCTGCCGCTCAGCCCTCACCCCCAGCCCCCTCTCCCTGAGCGGGAGAGGGGGAGCCGGAAGCTTCCTGTTGCGGAATCTCCCCTCTCCCTATGAGGGAGAGGGGCCGGGGGTGAGGGGGCAAGGTCGGCGTTGAGATCAATACTGGGTTTATTCATTGTTACGTCAACGATAGGGAGGACTGTTATGCGTACCATCCGACGGCCTCAACTCCAACGGCTTGTCAGTCGTCGTAGAAACGGTCAGAGTATTCCGATCATTGCCCTCATGGTTGTGGTGCTGGTTGCGATGATCGGCCTCTCGGTCGATGTTGGCAACACCTTCTCGCACGAGCGCAAGGCTGTCTCGGCCAACAACGCCGCTGCGGTTGCCGCAATGACAAGATATCTTCAGCACACGACCAACGCCATCACCGATGGGGATGTCTATAAGTCGATCAAGGATACCCTGACCGCCAATGGTCTCACCCCCGGCGACGGCTCTAATAATACCGTGCAAGTCACGGTCTATTATCTCAACTCTCAGGGCAAGACGCTCGATGCCCACCCGGATCAGCTTGTTGAGGGCAGTGGTCAGACGGCCCCCTCGGGTGCCTCGTTCATCCAGATCAAGCTCAACGGCACGGTTGATACCTCCTTCGCCCGCGTGGTTGGCCGGAACGACCTGCCGATCAATGCGTCAGCGTACGCCACGACCTGTACGATGAACTCGGGGGTCTACCCTATCGGGATCGATGATCAATACATCGATTTCGCTAGTAATCAGTTCAATACCAGTGGCTTAAATATAGTAGCGGCTACAGGTAAGCCGAGTACCAGCGAGTGGAGTCTTCTTGCCACTGGCGACTACAGGGGCCGCACCCAGCGTCGGCTCTATGTGAAGGACACAGCTCCCTCCGGTAACTTTGGCTGGTTGCGCTGGTTGGAGGGTGCGAAGAGCGCCACGGATCTTGGTGCAAGCCTGACGGGCGTAGGGAATGCCGCCGCTGGCTATGAAGAAGCCCCTTGGCCGAGTGGCTACGCGGGAAAGCCGCCAGACTACCCGATCAACCCCGGTGTTGTGGATGTCGGCGATTGGATCTGGGCGAAGACGGGCGTTGTGAACGGTAGCTCCGTGGATGCTGCCATCCAAACGCACATGAATAACGGAACCCGGATGATCATGCCGATCTATAGGCACGAGAGCTTTCAGGGCACCGGCGTGAACGCTCAGGCGCGTATCGCGGCACTCGGCGTGTTCGTCATCGTGGGCCAGGGTAACGAAACCAGCAATAATGCATCGAGCAAGGGCTTCTACTTCGATATGGTCTACCTTGGCGATCCGTCAAACCAATTGTCCGCCTGCTTGGCGACGGCACCGCCCGCCGCTAATGACAACCTGGAACTGGTCGGCGGCGTCTCGTTCTACCCCGAGTACGCGATCATCCCTGACAATCGCGACCCCGTTCAGTATATCGTGGTGCTCGATACGTCCGGCTCGATGAGTGCGAACTTTGACGGAAAGTGCAATGATAACGGAAGCTATCAGTGTGCCAATGGTGCCGTAACAGTCACCGGTAGCCCCGGCTACTGGAACCCTGAGAAGGAGCGGCGTATCTATGTGGCCAAGCAGGCGCTGATGAGCCTTGTGTCACAGACCTACATGCCCAACAATTCCACCTACGTTAATACGCGCCCCTCTGACCAAATGGCCGTGGTTTGGTTCAACGATCAGGTGAAAGACACTCAGACCATGGCTTTCTCGAACGACACGGTTTCGCTGAAGACATTTATTACCAACGCCAACAATAAGTACTTTGGCAATGGCAGTACCAACGGCGCGGCTGGCCTGTACAAGGCATACCAGATGTACAACAAGGCATCTCCGACAGTCGTATTCAATACGAAGACGTACACCTATAAGCGGGTGGTGGTCTTCGTCACCGACGGTGTCTCCAACAACTTCCTGGATACGAATGCCACGAACCTGTCCGGTGGCCAGAGTACCAACAACACCTACCCGAGTGGAACCGTGTGTAATAAGCTCAGTATGGTTGTTGAGAGTGCCATGTGCCAGACCACCGACGGTGCCGGTGGTAGCACATGGAAAGGTTGGCAGCGTCCAATCACCCAGATGATCGACACTAGCGGCAATTATCTGAGAAACGCACTGAATACCCAGGTCTTCGTCATCGCACTCTCAGACATCCCAAGCACGGGACTGGATGGCGGCGTGTCGTCTGATAGTACCTACTTCTACTCTGCCAAGAGTCTGAGAACCAACCCCGATGGCTCGACGAATGTGGACGACATCATCGACATCATTAGCACGAAGGTGAACAATGGTAATTGTGTCCCTGGGCCAAATGGCACCCCTACCAATATGATGACCTCTGGTCAGTTTGTCGCCACTGGTAGCTTCGTCTACCCGACGGTCGGCCAGGTGGACATCTATAACAGCACGACCCCAACTATCTCCGCGCCGATTAAGGCGGCCTCGGATGGTACGCTGAGCTACTACTTCTCCAGTGTGCCTGCCGGGACGTATACAATGGAGGCGTGGCTTTATTACTACGACTCGCACGACCGCACGACCCGTAAGTACGGTATGTTCTGGGCCCAAGGCGCACCAAGCAGTATCACGACGGTTGATGTCAATGCGACAACCCAGACGACGAGCTTCTCGCAGCGTGTTGATAAGCAGCTCACGCTCAAGTTGAGCGGCCAAGTATGTACCCCCTAGTCATAGTTTAATCGGGCAGCCCTCACCCCCCAGCCCCCTCTCCCCGTGAGGGAGAGGGGCAAGGGGTGAGGGGGCCAGGGTATCACTGCATCCGCCTCGTAGCCGTGCTTCCACAAATAGGTAGATATGGGCTATCATGGGCCGGGCTGTGGGAGGATCGCCCCCCATTGTCCGGCCTCTCCAATGCCGGGTCGTTATCCGCCCGCTGATTTCTTTGTCCACGCTCTGTGCTTCAAGGAGGTGCCCTGTGGTGCCAGGTTCACATACCCGCCTACATGTCCGAGGCTTGACCCTGCTGCTCCTCTGCCTCGGGCTGATCAGTCTACTCCCTGGACGGTCAAATGCCGCATCGTCCATTGCATCACAGCAGATCGATAACACGCAGGGCGAATTTGCCGATGGCAATTTCCAGCGCACATCCATCGGCTCCTCTAAGCTGAACATCACACCCACTGGCTCCGACCTTCCCGATCTTGAGGGTCTGGTGCAACTCGCCCCCGCCGGCGTGCTAAATAACTGGAACGCCCCGTACCACCTGCCCACGCCCACGTCTGAAATGGGCGTTACCGCCGTGGGTAAGCATATCTATGTGATCGGCGGGACGGACAATAATGGCTTCTCCAGCGCCGCATGGCGTGCGCAGATTGATCCAACAACCGGCGCGTTTGTAGATACAGGTAGCGGTCTATGGACGAATAGCCCGATGCCTGCGGCTGTCACCATCGCGAACCGTGTGGGACAAGGTGCGCTTGTGGGCTGCGAGACTCCCACCGCGAAACGTACTCGTGTCGGTGTGGCCAGCGTTACCACCGGCACCGATACGGGCTATATCTATGTGATTGGTGGTGCGGTGAACCCGAGCGCGCTGTCGTGCGTGACCGGCGGATTCTCAACCCCCCTCGTCCAGCGTGGCACGGTTGCCGCCAATGGCGCGGTCACATGGGCCACCCTGTCCGTAACTACCACCAGCGGGATCTACGTGCCTAGCCCGCTAGATATTCCGTCCGATGATGGCGTCACTAACTCTGACTACAATCTCGGCGTGGAAGGTGCCTCGGTGGTGATCGTCCATACCAAGAGTGGCACCGGCGAACATTACTACCTCTATGTGATTGGTGGCAAGAGCCGCTATGTGGATCCTATCAATAACACGGCAACCCTCGTCCGTGCCTTGGCAACGGTCTACTACACCGAGATCAACATGGCCGACGGGAGCCTGAAGCATCCTGCGACGGGCAGTACGTCCATCGTCTGGAAGCGCGACAGGAATATCCCCCTCGTGACAACACCCGTGGTCAATGAGGGACTCTGGGATGCTGCCGCCACCGCCACGAGCGTGCTGTCTGGTACCACGGCGCTGAGGTCGGCGATCTTCCTGACGGGCGGATCATTCGATGCCGATAATGCCTCCCCGAATCCCACCAACCTTAACCCCTATATCTACCGAGCCGATGTGAATCCGGATACGGGCGTACTCACCTGGGGCACGGGGGTCAC
>CAIRFY010000682.1 GCA_903877945.1 uncultured Oscillochloris sp.
ACTGTAAAGCTGAAACCTTGTCTAAAGTTTTGAATGCAACGTATAATGTGCGTAGACACACATTATATGAGCAGCGGAGTTCGCTCCGCCCTATATACGCCAATGCCCATGATCCACGTCCGCGTTGCTACCACCGCCCTGCGCCAGGTAGCGCGCATGGAGGAGCTCGCCGAGGTCGCTCGCGAGCGTGCCCGCCAGCTCGGTCGCCCTATCCTGGTCAGTGTCACCGCCCCCGTGGCCCCCGACGACCCGCTGGCCCTCTTCGCCCGCGCCGCCGGTGCCACCCACAACCGTTTCTTCTGGAGCCGCCCGTCCGATGGCCTCGCCGTCGCCGGGCTCGGCTCGGCCTGGGACATTGCCGCCGGTGGCGAGGGGCGCTTTGTCAGCACCGCCGCCGCATGGCGCGATCTGGTGGGTACGGCCTGCGTGGATGCCGACCCGTCGCTGCCTTTTGCTGGCCCGGTCGCTGCCGCTGGGTTTGCCTTCGACCCGCTGCGCCCGCCGAGCGGCCTGTGGGCCGATTTCCCCGACGGTCTGCTCTTCCTGCCGCGTATGCTCCTAGCGCGCCAGGGCGATGTGGCGAGTCTGACCTTTAACGGACTGGTTGGCCCCGAAACCTCATCGGTGAACCTGTACCTCTCGGCTACCCGCCGTTTGCGCGACCTGATCGGTGGCCCCTGGCGCGCGGCGCGCCCCGCCGAGGGGTTGCCAATTGAGGAGGCCATGCCCGCCAGCGCGTGGCGCGGCATTGTGGCCGACGCCGTAGCCGACCTGCGCGCTGGCACGATGGAGAAGGTTGTCCTGGCCCGCGAGGTGCGTCTGCACGCCAACGCCAACCTCGACATCCCCGCCGCCCTGGAGTCCCTGCGCCGCGATTATCCCGACACCTTTGTCTTCGCCGTCGCCCGTGGCGGGCGAGCCTTCCTCGGCGCATCCCCCGAACGCCTCGTCTCCCTACGCGGCGGCGTGGTTTCGGCCAGTGGCTTGGCTGGCTCTATCGCCCGTGGCACCACCTCTGAGGAAGACGAGCGTCTTGGCCAGGAGTTGCTCAGCAGCGCCAAGGATCGCATGGAACACGCCGTGGTCGTGGGCATGATCCACGCTGCCCTGGCCGACCTCTGCACCGACATTGTGGCCCCCGCCGAGCCAACGCTGATGAAGGTACGTAACATCCAGCACCTGTTCACCCCGGTCACCGGGCGCATCACCGGTGAGCGCAGCGCCCTGGATCTGGTGGCCGCCCTGCACCCCACCCCCGCCGTCGGCGGCAAGCCTCGCGACGTGGCCCTGGAGTGGATTCGCGCCCACGAGCGCCTCGACCGGGGCTGGTACGCTGGCCCGGTCGGTTGGCTCGACGCCAAGGGCGAGGGCGAGTTCGCCGTGGCCCTGCGCTCGGCCCTGGTTAGCAAGCGCGAGGCCGCCCTCTTTGCGGGCTGCGGCATCGTCTCCGGCTCCGACCCGGCCCGCGAGGAGCAGGAGACGCAGTTGAAGCTGCGCCCGATGCTTAGCGCGCTGGGCGGCGCATAGCTCACGCCGGGCGGCGCGATCTTGCGCCTGCGTCAGCGCGGTACTCTCGTTTTCTTTGTCAAAGATGCACGCCTTTGGCGTGCATCTTTGACAAAGAAAACTATCATGTGCAGATTATTTTATGTCACAAACAGACTACCTCCTCACCGACTGGGTCGTCACGATCATCGACGGCCTTGTGCGCGGCGGCGCAACCGACATTGTGGTCTGTCCCGGCTCGCGCAGCACGCCCCTGGCCCTGGCCGCCGCCCGCCACCCCGGAGCCCACGTCTGGATGCAGTACGACGAGCGCTCGGCTGGCTTTTTTGCCCTTGGCCTGGCCCGCGCCCGCGCCGCGCCCGTGGCCCTGATCTGCACCTCCGGCACTGCCGCCGCGAACTTTCTGCCTGCCGTTGTCGAGGCCAATCTCTCACGCATCCCGCTGCTGGTGCTTACCGCTGACCGGCCCCACGAACTGCGCGATAACGGCGCACCCCAGACAATTGACCAGGTCGGGATCTACGGTCATAACACACGCTGGTTCAGCGACCTGCCTGAGCCAACCGAGAGCCTGCTGCCCTACCTGCGCTCCACGGTCGCCCGCGCCCTGGCCGTCGCCGCTGGCCCGTCGGCGGGGCCCACCCACCTCAATTGCCCTTTCCGTGAGCCGCTGGTACCAGATCGGGGCCGGATTGAGTCCATCCTTGCCGCCCAAGGCCCGCCGCCACCCCACATCACCACCTCCCGGCGCACCGCAGGTGCGCAAATCATTACACATCTTACCAATGAACTGAACTCTACCGAGCGTGGCTTGATCATCTGCGGCCCCCACGACGGCCCGGCTCTCGCTCAGTCGGCCACCCGTCTGGCTCAGGCCATCGGCTGGCCCCTGCTGGCCGATCCACTCTCGCAGGCGCGACGCGGCCCCCACGTTGGCGACCTGACTATCGGAGCCTACGACGCCTTTCTGCGCGATGAGCGTTTCGCCGCCCGCCACGCCCCTGATCTGGTGCTGCGTCTGGGGGCCATGCCCACCGCCAAACCCCTGCTCCCGTACCTCACCCGCCACCCGAGCGCCCGCCAGATTGTTGTCGATGGCGGGGCGGGCTGGCGCGAGCCGACGAGCCTCGCCGCCGAACACATCTTCGCCGACGAGGTGTATCTCTGTGATCGACTCGCTGGACAGATTCGGGCGAGCGACCGCCCGCACGGCGCGTGGGCAGAGGTTTGGATAGCTGCGGAGCGGGCCGCCCAGACGGCTATCGCCGCGCAACTCCAGGCTAGGGACGACATCAGCGAGCCGGGGGTTTTTGCCGAACTGGCCCGCATCTTGCCCGCCGGGGCCACGCTCTTTGTCGCCAACTCCATGCCTGTGCGCGACCTCGACACCTTCCTGCCGCCTGGCCCGTCGCCCCTGCGCATTCTGGGCAACCGTGGGGCCAACGGTATCGACGGCCTGACATCCACGGCCCTCGGCCTGGCTGCCGGTGGTCTCGGGCCGGTCGTCTTCGTCACCGGCGACCTCTCGCTCTATCACGACTCGAACGGGCTGCTGGCCGCGAAGCTTCACGGTCTGGACGCCACCATCGTCCTGATCAACAACGACGGCGGCGGGATCTTCTCCTTCCTGCCCCAGGCCAGCGAGACTGACCAGTTCGAGACGCTGTTTGGCACGCCCCACGGCCTGGACTTCGCGCCCCTGGCTGCGTTCTACGGCGCACACCACACCCACGCCGAGGACTGGCCCGCCTTCCGCGCCGCCGTGGGCGCGGGCGTCACTGGTCGCGGCCTGCACATTGTCGAGGTCCGCACCGACCGCGCCCGCAACGTCGCCGACCACCGGGCAATCTGGCCCGCCGTGGCTGAGGCGCTGCGGGATGCGGGGCTCGCCTGACATCATCGGCCCCTCTCCCTGAGGCATGGTTTCACCCCAGCTTGACAGTTTGCAGTGACTGTAGCGCCGCCTTCCAGGCGGTCAGGAGTACCACCGCAGGCGGGAAGCCCGCGCTACCAACTGTCACGCTAGAACGGGGAGAAAGGCCAGGAGTAAGGGCAGCATTGTGGATACCCCTATAGCAATCCTCTTGGGATTGTTGAGTGGAGTCAAGGCTTTAGGCATGTTTCAAAATGGGCACATTCAGCTTTACAGTCTTGCGATGAGGCGATGAG
>CAIRFY010000683.1 GCA_903877945.1 uncultured Oscillochloris sp.
GAATCACCAAGTCACCCTGTCACCAAGTCACCCTGTCACCAAGTCACCCTGTCACCCTGTCACCGAGTCACCGCGTCACCCCCTCATCGCGTCACCCTGTCACCCTGTCACCGACGCGGGCGCAACCCCAGGCTTATCAGCATCATACCCACCATGACCCCGGCGGCGGCCAGGTAGGCCACACTCAGGCCAGACAACCCGCCGCCGGCCCGGTCGGCCAGGGCGCTGAGTATGGCTACCACCAGCAGGTTGCCCATCGCAATGCCGATATTCACGAGTCCCTGGGCCACAGCGCGCTCGTGGGTCTGCACCTCGTCGAGTACAACCGTGCGCAGGGTGCCGCCCACCACGATCCCCACGCCAGCACCGATTAGCAGGGTGGAGAGCATGTAGAGCCAGAACTGCGCCGCCGCCAGACCCAGCAGCGCCGAGCCAGCCACCAGCGTCCCGAAGCCCCAGAGCATCACCGCCCGCGCACCCAGCCGGTTTTGCACCCTGCCGAAGCCCATCGAGGCCGCAGAGGAGCAGATCACCAACGGGATGAGCAGCAGGCCGGCCTGCTTCGGGTGTGTATTAAACGCGGCCACTGCCACTGAGGAGATGAACATGACGCTGCCCATGCCAAAGCCCGCGCCAACACAGAGGGTGTAGGTTGTGACCAACTGGCGTGTGCTGAACAGGTTCAGTGGCACGATTGGTTGGGCCGCTCGTCTTTCAACCCAGATCAGCAGCGGCACACACAGGGCGGCCACCCCCAACAACCCTGGCCAGATCGTCACACCCAGGGCGTGATCAAGCACTCGATCAATCCCCATCATCAGGCTGGTGAGCATCAGCACCACCACCGTGATCCCGGCATAGTCGAAGGGTCGCTGGTCGGTGACGGTTGCAGAGACCGGCAGGGCGCGTGCGCCCATCACCAGAATGATCACGGCGATCGGCAGATTGATCAGAAAAATCCACTGCCAACTCAAGACGTTCAGCATCAGAGATGCCACCACAGGGCCGATCAGGAAGGCCATGCCAAAGGTAGCCCCGATCAGGCCGAGGATCTTGCCGCGCTCAGCCGGTGGGAAGGCGTCACCCACCACCGCGCTGGCCGTAGGCGTAATCCCACCGGCGCTAATGCCCTGGATGGCCCGACCCACCAGCACCATGCCGAAGTTTGGCGAGAGGGCGATCAGCAGCGAACCCAGAGCAAACCCACTGATGTTGATCAAATAGATCGGTCGGTGCCCGTAGCGGTCGCTCAGGTTGGCCATCAGAGCCGTGCTGCTCAGCGAACACAGGCCGAAAACAATCGTCATCAATCCAATCTGGCTGTTGTCAACGCCAAAGGCGGCGCGCAGAGCCGGGATGGCCGGAGCGATGATGGCGGCATCCAGAGCCGCCATAAAGACCCCGACGAAGAGCACGGTCAAGATCCGACGGCGAGATGATGCATCAAACTGAGGGGCGCTCGCTTCAGCGATCATGTCGAGAATGTTCCTGTCTTACCGCCGCTCGTGGAGCGGGCGACATCGGCTGGGGATACTACTGATTCTACGAGCGCCCGCCAGACCTGTCAAACAGGGTTGGCACTAGCCTTTATGTACGGATGACATCAGGTTGCCCGAAGCGCCGGGGTCGTTTATAATTGAGCAACCGCACGCCGCAGAAAACAGGCACCCATGTCGGTAAAGGTACCGAAAGAAGCCGTTTGTATCGGTATGCGTGAGGATGCCGAGGAAGGATCGTAGCATGTTTGGCTCCCGCAAGAAACCCCAGGCCGCCCCACCCACGATGAATGGAAAGACTGAGACAATCATAGGCGCAAACACTCGCTTCCAGGGGTCGCTGACCTCGGACGGTAATATGCGTGTCGATGGTTCGGTCGAGGGCGATATTGAGGTGCTTGGTAACTTGATTGTCGGCGAGACGGGCCGGGTGATAGCCACGGTGAAAGCGCAAAATGTCCACGTCTCTGGGGCAGTCAAGGGCGAGATCACGGCAACAGAGCAGCTTGAAATTTCGCCGACCGGCAAAGTCTGGGGCGATATTACGGCGGCGGCCCTGCATATTGAGCCAGGCGGCCTGTTCCGTGGCCAGAGCGCGATGACGACGACGAGTGATGAGCCGCTGCTGCTGGAGGCTCCACGCGGGGGCGATGATCGGACATACTAGCAACAGGTGCAACTAATGAAGCGCATACGTCACCACGCAACTCGTAAAATATTGCCGATCCATTTTCGCCGTGGCTCCGCTGCGTCGATCGACAACGTGGTTGTGGGGCGGCTTGCGACAATGGCGCGGTCTGGGTGGCGTGGACTGCTCTCGATTGTCCTTGGCGGAGTCATGGTGGCCCTGATCGGCCTGCTGATCGCGAACTTCATCGGCCAGGTGATGCAGAGCGCCCGCATGGAGACTGGCCGGGTTGCGATCCAGGCCGAGGTCGAGCAGCTTAGGGCCGAGCAGCGCACCCTGAAGGGTGCCGTTGACTACGCCGAGTCTGATGTGAACGTCGAGCGGATCGCCCGCGAGCAACTTGGCTACGCCCGCAATGGCGATACAGTGATCCTGCCCCAGACCATTGCCCCTACGCCCGCCCCCGTCCCTGCTGCCGCCCCCGCGCCCCCGCCCGCCCCCGCTCAGCCCTCAAATGTCCGGCGCTGGTGGGACGCGTTCTTCCCCTCGTCGTAGCCCGCGCTGAGACTCTGATGTGATTAGTACGCACGTGTGTGGCCCTGATGACCTGCGTGTCCCGCTCCCTTCCCTCCTCCTCCGCAGCCCTGAGCCTGTCACGTTTTCTGGTACAATCAGCCGACGTGTGCATGGTGCGTGTCACGGTCTTTCTCGGAGGCGCTGCGCTCCTCCACAATCTCCCCCCGCTAGTACGAGGTGTCCATGGCGCGTTCCTCTCCGAAGTCGGCGCTGGCGCAGACCCGTGGCTGGGGGGATTCCCTGGCGACACTGCACATCGGCGACCTGCGGCCCTCTTTTTTCCTGGCCCTGCTGACGATTCTGGTATTCACGGCGGCCTATACGGTGCGACCTGTGGTGCAGGTCGATGTGGGGAGCGACGCGGACTTGGCCTTTCTCCAGGGCTTCAACGCCCGTGAGATCGACGCCGATGGCGCGAATGAGACGTACCCCTGGGCACCTGGGCAGGCACACCTTACGCTGCCCGGCCACCGCCAGGGGGTCTGGATCGCGACGCTGCATGCCGCCCCTGGACAGCCCGCCAATATACTGCTCGACGCCGCCGTGGCGGTGAATGGTGTGCGCGTCGATATGCCCCGCCACACTGCCGACACGTTGCTCGTCATGCTGCCCCCCGAGATTGCCGCAGCCCCTAGCCTGTCCTTTAGCCTGGTCTCGCAACTGGTCGGCGGCGCCCTGCCACCCAAGGACGTTGTCGCGGAGATCGTCCTTGCCTCGGCCCGTACCTACCGCTGGAGTACGGGCGAGAGTAGTATCCTGTTGCCGAGCCTTGGTCGTGGGGCGTGGGTCATCAACCTTAGTGTGGTGACGGGACACCCTAACGGCCAGCTTGCGAACGCACGCCTCCTGATCAATGGTGTGCCCCTGGTCAGCCTGCCAGACAACCTCGCGCCCCGGCGACTGAGCCTGCTGGTGCCCCCTGACGCCCTGCGCGATGGCAGCTTGTCCCTTGATCTGCGCTCATATACTTATAATGACCCGCGTCCGCTAGGGATATTTGTCTCCAATGTCACGGTGGTGCCCGCACGCGGCGGCGGCATGGGCGCGGCGCTGCCGCCCCTGACCGGGCTTGGTCAGGCGTTGGTGGTGGTACTCGGGATGTACGCCAGCCTGAGTCTGGCGCTCGGTGGGGCCGCCGCGCACGTGCGTGGGCGCGGCCCGTCGCCGACGGTCTGGGTGGTACTCGGTGTAGCAACGACTCTGCTTCTGGGTGGCTGGGCGCTCGGCGCGCACCGCTTCCCAAGCAGTTTTATGCTGCCCAGGCTGGCGTGGCTGGCCGGGTGGAGCGTCCTGCTCACCCTGGCCGTGCGCGCCCTCACCGGCTGGCTCTTCCGTATCTCCGGCATGCCCCTGAAGCCACGCTCGGGTTTTCTCAGCCTGCTGCTGATCGTCTTCCTTGTCGGCTACTGGCTGAAGGCCGTGGGGATGCTCTACCCCTACTTTTCGGCGATTGATGTCCAGTGGCATATGGATCGGGTACTCTGGATCATCCAGGGCCAACTGCCCAAGCTCTACGGGATCAACAGCCCGCTGAACGACTCGACCATGCCGACAGCCGAGTGGGGAGCCAATCGCCCGGTGATCCCCTACTCGCCTTGGTACCACATTTTCGCCACGCTCTTTGCTTTCACGCCCATGCCGATGGCGATGGCGGCGAATATGTTCAGCCTGCTGCTTGACGCCAGCCGACCGATCCTGATCGCCCTGATCGCCCGCAAGGCTGGCCTGGGCACCCGCGCCGCCCTGATCGCCGCGATCACTTACGCCACGCTCCCGGTTGGCTTTCTGCTGCATATCTGGGGCAACGTACCTACCGCCTTCGGCCTCTGGCTCACGCTCCTGGCCCAGACCATGATCATCGTCCTCTGGGATCGCCTGGATGAGCGCGGGCCGCTGGTGACGCTCTCGCTGGTACTCCTAGCCACCTTCCTGATCTACACCGTTACCGGCGTGTTTATGGGTGTATTCCTCGTGGGCTTGAGTATCTTGATCTGGCTGAATGGGCTGCGTGGTGGCCAATGGGCCGATCTGCGCACCAGCCTGCGGCCCCTGTGGATCGCCTCGGGCGTGGCTATCGCCCTGGCGCTGATCATCTACTACGGCCAGTACATCCCGCCGATCATCGCACGCACGCTGCCCTATATGCAGACAGTCTTCACCAGCGGGCCGCAGAGCGTCGGCGTGGAACGGCCACCCTTTCGCGACTATATCCTTGGATTTATCCCGCACCTCGATTATCGGATCTGGCCGGGGGACTACCTCTACTACGGGATCGGCATCCCGCTGCTCTTCACGCTGCCCGGCTTCATCGCCCTGCGCCGCCAACCCCTGATCTGGATCGTCTTTGCCACGTGGCTGAGCGTGGCGCTCCTCTTCATGCTCGCTGGCTACCGCATCTCGATGGTGGATAAACAAATCTTCTACATGCTGCCGATGATGTCTGTCTGCTGGGCGGTCTATGCCGACCGCATCTGGCAACGCGGGCGCTGGGGACAGGCGTTTGTCGTCGCCATCCTCGCCCTCACCCTGGTCACCGCCCTGAATCAGTGGGTCATGCGAATCGCCATATCGCCGGTGGCGGGGTGAAAACACCCTGTTCCCTTCTTTAGACAAGGTTCAAACCAGCTTGACCGTTTGCCGCCGAACAGCCCTCACCCCCTACCCCTCTCCCTCAGGGGGAGAGGGGAGATTCTGCAACAGGATGTAATCGGCTCCCCCTCTCCCGCGCAGGGAGAGGGGGCTGGGGGGTGAGGGCCGCACAGAACGGTGACACAAAGATGCCGATCCTGAAACCTTGTCTTAGCAAAGAGCAATCACACATGCCTGATGCAATAACCGAGCTTACACGGGCGATTGACCCGTGGCTCCAGCACATGAAGTGGCGGCGCGATTTTGCGCGCTGGCGCGAGCGGCGGATCAACCAGGAGCAGTACCAGGGTGATCGTCTGAACATGATCGCGGAGACGGCTGGCCCGTTGGCGGGGATGCGCCTGCTGGATCTGGGCGCAGGCATGGGCGGGTTCGCCGTGGCGGCGGCCCTGCGCGGCGCACGGGTGGTGGCCAGCGAGTATAACCCGGCCTACTGCAAGATCGTGCGGCTGCGCGCCGCCCGCCACAGCCTCAGTCTGCCAGTTTTCAACGCTGCCGGTGAGGCTCTGCCCTTTGCCAACGCCAGCTTTGACACGGTGGTCGCCTGGGATGTGATCGAACACGTCCAGTCGCCCGTGGCTATGCTCGCCGAGATCGCCCGCGTGCTGCGGCCCGGCGGCCACTGCCTGATCACCGCGATCAACCGGCGGGCCTGGATTGATCCGCACTACCACCTGCGCGGAATTAACTGGCTGCCGCGCCCGATGGCCGAGCGGATCATCGCCCGGCGCGGGCGAGGCAAGGGCGGGGTCGCCTTCCGCGACCTGCAACGGCTCAGCGAGATGCATTACTTCCACTACGGCCAGTTCGTGCGCCTCTGCAAGCGCCAGGGCTTTGTGGTGAAGGATCTGCGCCAGGAGCAGTTGCGCCGGGGCGAACTGCGTAGCCCGAAGGTCACCCGGCGGGCCATCCGCCGCGCCCTGCGTGCCATCGGATTAGAGGGTCTCGCCTACCGCGCCCAGCGCCGCTGGTACGTGGGTATGTTTGAGCTGGATCTAGTAAAAAAATAAGGCAATAGAGCAGAAGTAACGCTGTCATTCTGAGCGAAGCGAAGAAACCCGGTCGGGATTCTTCGCTTCGCTCAGAATGACAGGACGCCTCGCAGCGTTACTTCTGCGGTATTGCAAAATAAGGCACCACGCTGCCGAAGACGAGACGATCTCTTGGCTCCTGACGTTCAACCCTCAAACCGGCCCGCGCCAGGTGCCCTGGCTGCGCAGGTTTCGCGTGCGGTGGTCTGGAATACGCTGTTTGTGCCGCTGCGCCTGGTGGCCGAGGTACTCTCGACGCTGGTGAAGCTGAACCTGCTCAGCCAGGCGGGCTACGGGTTGCTGGCCCTGATCAGCGGGGCAAACAATGGCCTGGGTACGGCCATTGATATGGGTACCCAGCGCGCCCTGCCCAAATATATCTCCGAACTGAGCCGATCCAGCGGCCCACGCGCTGTGCTGCGCCTGCTGACGGCGGTTTTCGCCGCCCAAATGGCGGTACTCCTGGTGATGGCCGTCGGTCTGGCCTCCTGGCTGCGCGAGCCCTACCTGGGTACCCTGCGCGAGAAGATCGTCGCCGATCCTAAGCTGAGCGTCCTTGACCAGGCTCAACTGCTCGGTCTACTCGGCGGCTACGGCTGGCTGGTGATTACCGCAATCATTGCTCTGCTCTTCCTCGGCATCTGCTACGACATCTTCATGGCCTACCTGAACAGCTTCTTTAAGCAGCGCACCTGGAACAGCATCACCCTGGCCGCCGGGCTGCTGCCCCAACTGCTCAGCGTGGCCGCCATCCTCATCCTGCCCAACGAGTGGGCCATCCTGGGCGTGCTGGGGGCCACTGTCCTGGCACCGACGCTGGCCGTGGCCCTGGCGGGCTGGCAGGTGATCCGATTGCAGATTGCGGATTTGCGATTGCAGATTGAGCAAGAGAAGGCCGCCGGAAGCGAGAAGATCGCCCACCAACCCGGAATTCGCAATCTAAAATCCGCAATCCACAATCTAAAATCTGCAATTCCCAGGGGCTTCGTCCGCTACACGGCAGTCTCCTTTCTGATGACGGCGACCGACTTTGTCGCCAGCGCGGGGTTCGCGATCTACCTGGCAGGCGACATCGGTGACGTGGCGGTGCTGACGGCGGGCGCGGCCCTGGCCAAAATGGCTCTGGGCTACCTGTATACGCCGATGGTGGGTGTGCAGGTGCCGCTCTTCTCGCGGGTGCGCCAGGGCGAGGGCGGCACGCTGAACGGAGCCTACCAGAGCCTGGTGCGACTCCAGTTGCTCCTGTTTGTGCCCGGCGGCGTCGGGCTGATGCTGCTGGCCCAGCAGGCTCTGCTGGTGATCAGCCCGCAGTACCTCGTGGCCGCGCCGATTGTCTGGGTGCTGGTGCCCTGCCTCTTCCTGGAGTCGCTGCTGACCACCGCCCACAACGCCCTGATCGTCTACGAGAAACTGGGGATCATTATTGTCTCACGGCTACTTACCCTGGCGGCGGTGGCCCTGCTGGCCCTCGTGCTGCCGCCGCGCTTTGGCCTGCTCGGCGTGGCCTTGGCCTTCGGCCTCTCGCGGGTAGCCGCCGGAGCCTGGGCCACCGGCAGCGGCTACCGCCTACTCGGTCTGCGCTGGCCCTGGCGCTTCACCGCCCGCGTCCTCGGCGCTACCCTGGCCATGTCCGCCCTGATCTTAGCGTCCCGTGGCCTGCTGCAGCCCTTGCCCGCCGCTGCCGGTCTGGCTGTGCGCCTGCGTGAGGCCGGACTGATGTTTGCCCTGGCGACGGTCGGCGCGGTCGGATTCTTCGTCGCCCTACGCATCCTCGGCGGGCTGGACGTGCAGGATCGCGCCCAGCTTATGAAGTTGAAGCTGCCGTTTAAAAAATGGGTCGCAAAGCTGATCTGATATGCGTGTCGCCCTCTACAACCTCACAAGCACCACCAAATTCGGCGGCGTCGAGAGCTTCGTCTGGGATCTCGCCCGCGAGCTGGCGGGCCGCGACCACGAAGTCACGCTGATCGGCGGGGTCGGGCCGCGCCGCGAGGTCGCCCCCGGCGTGCGGGTGCTCACCTTCCCGTTTGTGCCGCGATCTTTCTGGCAATCCATCCCGCCCCTGCGCCGGGCCTACGCCGAGGCCAAGCTGCTGGAGCGCCTGACGCTGGGACTATCCACCCTGCCGCACCTGGCCTCGGGCCGCTACGATCTGATCCATATCCAAAAACCCTACGACCTCGGCCCGGCCCTGCTGGCCCGGCGGCTCGGCGGCGCAAAGGTGATCCTGGGCTGCCACGGCGAGGATTTCTACCGGGGCGACCGGCCCCTGGCCCGTATGGTTGACGCCTCGGTCTCCTGCTCGCGCTTTAACGCCGAGACGGTGGCCCGCCGCTACGGGTTCACCCCCAAGGTGGTTTTCAACGGCATTGACACCGGCCTGTTTCGCCCGTTGTCACCCGACGCCGACCTGCGCGGGCGGCTGGGCCTGCCGGGCAACACGCCCTTGCTCCTGTTTGTCGGGCGGCTCCAGCCGTGGAAGGGCGTCGAGACGGCCATCCGCGCCCTGCCCCACATCCCAGCCGCCGCGCTGCTGGTGGCAGGCGCGGGCGAGGATCGTCCGCGCCTGGAGCGGATCGTCGCCGACCTGGGCCTGGGTACACGGGTGCATTTTCTGGGCGGCCTAGATCGCCGCGATCTGCCCCGGCTCTACAGCTCGGCTGACCTGCTCTTGGCCACCAGCCACGCCAGCGAGACGTTTGGGATCGGCCCGGTGGAGGCCCAGGCGTGCGGGCTGCCGGTGGTGGCCAGCCGCTTCGGTGGGTTCCCCGAGGTGGTGGACGCGGGCCGCACCGGTCTCCTTGTGCCCCCACGCGACCCGCAGGCTCTCGCCGAGGCGGTCAACAGCCTGCTCGCTGACCCATCCCGTCGCGCCACGATGGCCGCCGCCGCCCCCGCATGGGCCGCCCAATTCGCGTGGCCCGCCGTAACCGACCGCATTGAGGCGGTGTATCGATCCCTATGAAAATCCTGATCGTCACAACCTTTGGCTTCGACCCGGCCTTTCCCAGTCGCCCCGAGCAGCTTCAGGCCAGGGCGCTTGTCCGCCACGGCTATCAGGTTGTCGCCCACGAGTACTTCGACCGGCGCTACCCCGGCCAGTCAACCCGCCACGAGTGGCTTCCTGATGGCATCCCCGTCCACCGGGCACGCCCCTACGGCTTCTTCGCCCCCGAGTCGTTGTTGCGCCTGCTGGTGGCCGAGCGGCCCGACATCATCCACCTCCAGCACATGCGCAACCTGCTGAGTTTTCAGACCGTGGTGGCCGCCCGGCGACTGGGAATCCCCACCGTGCTGACGGTCAACGGTCTGCTGCACGACGCTGATCTGGTGGTGGATCGCGAGCGCCCGCTGGAGTCGCCCCTGCGCTACGACAATCTCCTCACGACGCCGGGCCGACTTCTGCGCAGCCTCGCCAGGGGTGCCTATCCCCGTCGAGCCTTTCGCAACTACCTGATCCACGCCCCGCTGCTCATGGTTGATCGGGTGATTTCCCTGGCCCACGGCGAGCGCGATCTGCTCGCCCGGATCGGCATCGATCCCGGCATTATCTCGGTGCTGCCACCGTCCGTCGATATGCACGGCTACGATCCGAGCATCGTGACACAGCCCGACCCGGCGCGGCCCATGGTGCTCTTCATCGGCCAGTTGGTGCCGCGTAAGGGCTTCGATATTCTCGCTCGGGCGATGCCGGCGGTGGTGCGCGCAGTGCCGGGGGTCCGCTTCGTCTTCGTCAGCTTCAACCGGGCGGGCGAGGCCGAGCTACGGCGGATTGTCGAGAGCGGCGGCGTGGCGCAGAACTTCGAGTTGCGTGGGCAGGTGAACGAGGCCGAGAAGCTGCGCCTGCTGCGTGAGGCCGCCGTTGTGGCCGCGCCCAGCCGCTACGAGGGCTTCGGGATACCGCTGATTGAGGCGCTGCTGGCAGGAACCCCCGTGGTCACCACCGACGTGATCGCCTGCAACGAGGTGATCGAACACGAGCGCACGGGCCTGCTCGCGCCATATGGCGATCACGAAGCCCTGGCTGCGGCTATCGTGCGCCTCATCCAGAACCGCGATCTTGCCCGAACATGTGTCGAGGCGGGGCGACGTGAGGTACTCGCTCGCTACAGCGCCGACAGCCTGGTCGCTGGGCTGGAGCGAGTCTATCGACAGTTGGTATGAGGGCGATGGGTGATCCGGGGGACACCCCTAGCTGCGCCACTTGCGACAGGTAATGGTCGTGCCAACATTCTCGGTCGAGCGAATGATGAACTCGTCCATCAGACGCTTGGCGCCGGGGAGGCCCATGCCCATGCCGCGTGAGGTCGAGTAGCCGTCCTGCATCACCAGATCGATATTAGCGATACCAGGACCCTGATCCTCACAGACGATTTCAATACCCTTGCGCACATTTTTATCAATCTCGCGTACCGTCACATTGCCGGTACCAGCATAGAGGAAGATATTACGAGCCAGTTCGCTCACCGCCGTAGCAATGCGTGCTTGATCAATCGCGCCAAAACCGAGAGCCTTGGCCACATCGCGGGCCATAGTACGCGCAATGACGATGTCAAGATCGCTGCGAATCACCGCAGTCTTAAGCTGACCCATCATCGCTCTCCTCAGTCAGGCGCTGCATCATCGTCAGACCTTTCTCAAGGTTCAGCGCGGTGAGCACACGAGGAAGCTCTAGGCCCAGTTCCACAAGCGTGATCGCCACCGCTGGCTGGAGTCCGGTCAGCACAACACGAGTGCCCATCAGCCCCGCCATCGCCGTAATGTCGGCGATCAGGCGACCGATAAAGCTATCGACCACATCGAGGGCTGTGAGATCGATGATTACGCCTTTAGCGCGGGTGTCGTGGATTTTTTGCAGCAGATCATCTTTGAACTGCACGGCTGAGGCATCGTGCAGCGCAACCTGGATGGATGCGATCAGAATATCACCGATCTTAAGAATCGGGATGCGGAGGCTATCCAACCGTTCCTCTCTTCGCCGACAGGCAGGAGTTCTGCTGCAAGTGGCAGGTTACCATAGCAGAAGCGAGATCGCTGCTGCTATCCCAATGTGACGGACAGACACCTGTGGACGAAAGACTCTCGTCCGTCTACCTGCGCAACGAACTAAACGCACCACACTGTTTGTATTACCCCAGGGCCATAACCGTTGCAAAAATAGTCAGACCCGAGATCAGCGGGACGCTAATATTATCCATCCCGTGCGGAGAAACGGCCTCGGCCCCTGTGGCGATCAGGGCAGCGATGAGCGCAGCCGTCAGGCTGACGCCCAACCTGAGCGGTGCCGTATGCGGGCTGAGGGACGACCCTGGCCCGATCATGAGTACCAGAAACATAGCTGTTCCGCTGGCGATAAACATGGCCAGCGAGCCTTCGAAGGATCGGGTGCTTTTGCCGACGGTGTACTTGTGGCGTCCCCAAACCTTCCCAATGATCGCAGCGAGGGCGTCGCCCCAGGTCATTGCCATCGTACCGGCTGCAGCGATATACCCTTGGTCGCCGGGCGATCCGGTGCGCCAGAACAATCCAAACAGGATGGTGATCGAGAGTGCGAAGTAGACAGTGCCGGGGGTGCTGTCTGGTGCGTCAATTGCATCAAGAAGCTTGTAACGCCAGACAATGTAGTTGATGAAAATAAACGAGGCGAAGGGAATGATGCCAATGTACCAATTCTCAAAGAGGGAGAGGACACCAAGTACCCACATGCCGGCACCCACGTGGACGATCTTGCGGGTGAACTCTTGGGAATAGCCTCGCCGACGACGAATAATTTCGGCAACGAGGATGAGACTGGACGCGTACACGAAGGAGACAACAAGGCCAATCAGATCTCGTGATGTCATAGGGAGGGTGGTGAACAAAAGGCTTCGCTCCGGCAATTCTAGCGCGTTCAGGCGGTAACGTCAATTAAACTGCTTTGACAAGGTTTCAGGTGCCAGGTTTCAGGTTTACCGTTCGTAGTAGCGGCTTCAGCCGCGTGGCGCTGAAGTGCCCACAACGAACAGCGCAGACGGTAAAGCTGATCTGAACCTTGTTTATTCTCCCCAGGTCTTCTCAAGTACGCGCAGCCAGTTCTCGTGCGCCAACTTGCGCAGGTCGGCGACGGAGAATCCGTAGTCGGCCAAAGCCGCCATCAGGGCGGGCAGCCCGGCCACGTCACCGACCGCCTGCGGGATGGTGGCCCCGTCGAAGTCGGAGCCTAGGCCAACTCGTTCAATGCCCAGACGCTCGACGAGGTAACTCACGTGGCGCACCATCGTCTCAAGGGGCGTGTTGGCGTCATTGCGCCCGTCCTCGCGCAGGAAGCTCACAGCGAAGTTCAGGCCCACCATACCGTCCGACTCGCGGATCGCATCGAGCTGCGGATCGGTCAGGTTGCGGCTGCTCTGGCAGAGGGCGTGGGCGTTAGAGTGGGTGGCCACCAGGGGCGCATCGGAGAGCCGGGCCACATCCCAGAACCCGGCCTCGTTCAGATGCGAGAGGTCGATCATGATCCGTAGGCGGTTGCAGGCCCGCACCAGATCCTTGCCCGCATCAGTGAGCCCCGGCCCGGTGTCGGGCGTGCGTGGGTAGGCGAAGGGAACCCCGTATCCAAAGGCATTTGGCCGACTCCAGACCGGGCCGAGCGAACGCAGCCCGGCCTGGTAGAAGACCTCCAGCGCGTCCAGGCCAGGATCAATCGGATCGGCTCCCTCGAAGTGTAGGATCGCCGCGATGGTGCCGGACTCCAGGCAAGCAGCGATCTCGGCGGCGCTGCGCACCACCTTGAGCGCCCCCTGCGACTCGACCTCCAGGCGAAAGAGCAGCCCGGACATGCCGAGGGCGACGCCCTGGGCGTAACCGATCTCCAGCGGCGCGGGCAGGGGTGTCTCGTAGCTCCCACTATTCGGCAGATCGTCGAGCGCAGGAGAACCATGCGGACTGGGGACGTACACCGCGAAAAATCCGCCGCCAAAACCGCCCGCCCGCGCCCGTGGCAGATCGATGTGGCCCTGCACGCTCTGCGTGAAGAATCTGCGCATCTTGTCCGGCTGCGGTCGATAGAGAGCCAGCAACACATCGTTATGCCCGTCGAAGATCGAGACCACCCGCGTAGGATCCATAGTAGTTCCTTAAGATCGGCTTGTGCCGCCCCAGTGTACCACTGGAAAGGAGGAAGGTTCCCACGCCACGACATCCGTCGCCCGCGACGTTGCAACAGCCCTTGGGCTGAAGGCGATGGTACAATGACTCCTATGAACGTATCTCCGCTCTCCATTGGCATTGACGCCAGCCGGATCGCGGCGGCCCGGCGCACCGGCACCGAGCGCTACACCTACGAGGTGATCGCCGCCCTGGCCCGCGTTGACCGTCGCTCCACCTACACGCTCTACACCAACGGTATGCCACCGGCCTTGCCGCCCCTCGGGCCGAACGTGGCCCTGCGCAGCATCCCTATGCCGCGCCTATGGACCCACGCTCGCCTCGGGCTGGAGCTTATCGTGCGCCCGCCGGACGTACTTTTTGTACCCGCCCACGTGGTACCCCTGGCCCACCCACCCGCCTCCGTCGTCACCATTCACGACCTGGGCTACCTCGCGTTTCCGCAGGCCCACACCCCCCGCCGCCGTCTGGAACTGGAGCTAACCACCCGCTGGAGTCTGCGCGCCGCCCGCCTGACCATCGCCATCTCGCAGGCCACCAAGGACGATCTGGTGCGCCGCTACGGGGCTGACCCAGCGCGGGTGCGGGTGGTGCATCACGGCCTAGGCGACGCCTTCCGGCCCGTCGAGAACCCGCTGGTGATCGCCGCCGCCCGCGAGCGCCACGGCATCGCCCCGCGCTACCTGCTCTACGTGGGTACCCTCCAGCCGCGCAAGAATCTAGAACGCCTGATTGACGCTTTCGCCCTGGTGGCCGACCGCCCCGAGTTGACCGGCATCCAGTTGGTGATCGTCGGCGGACGCGGCTGGCTCAGCGAGGGCATCGAGCGCCGCATCGCCCAGCACGGCCTGACCAAGCGGGTACGGCTCAGCGGCTACCTGCCCGACGAGGATCTGCCTGCCCTGCTCAGCGGTGCCCTGGCCTTCGTCTTCCCCTCGCTCTACGAGGGCTTCGGCATGCCCGTGCTGGAGGCCATGGCCTGCGGTGCCCCGGTCCTCACCAGCAACACCTCGTCCCTGCCCGAGGTGGCCGGAGACGCGGCCCTGCTGGTCAACCCCACCGACCCCGAGGAGATCGCCGCTGGGATCGCCCGCATGGCCAGCGATGGCGGCCTGCGCGCCAAGCTGTACGCCCGTGGCCTCGCCCGCGCCGCCACCTTTACGTGGGATCGCTGCGCCCGCGAGACCCTGGCCGTGCTGCGGGAGTGTGCTGAGGTAAACCACCACCCGCCTAAAGGCGGGGGCTTTGCTCTGGCGCTACCGACGAGTCGGCATCCGAGTAGTACGGCACGTTTACGGGTGCCCTGCCGGGCGAACCCGGCAGCGGTTGCATAGGCCAACGCCTACGACCTTCACCCTTTTACCCGCCGGAGGCTTCCCCGGCGGAACCTGCACGGTTCAGGTGCTCACGTGCGTAAAACAGTATCCACTAGGCGGCCTTATAGCAATCCTCTTGGGGTTGGTGCGTGGAGTCGAGGCTTTAGCCGGATAAGGCC
>CAIRFY010000684.1 GCA_903877945.1 uncultured Oscillochloris sp.
CGGCGTGCCGTTGAGGGCCGTTGTGTAATCAAATCCGTGGTACATATCGCGCACCACTTCGTAGCGCTCTAACAGCATCGCGACGGCCTGCGCCTCATCAACGCCGGTCTGCTCTTGGTCGTGCTGCGAGTATTGCTGGAGTGCCGCTTTGAGGTTCTGGGCGATACCGATGTAGTCAACGATCAGACCAGCAGGTTTGTCGCGGAAAACCCGGTTGACGCGGGCGATGGCTTGCATCAGCCCGTGGCCGCGCATGGGCTTATCAATGTACATGGTGTGCAAGCAGGGCGCATCAAATCCCGTCAGCCACATATCGCGCACCAGCACCAGCTTGAGCGGGTCGTTGGGGTCGCGCAGCCGCTTGGCGAGCAGGTCGCGGCGCGCCTTCGTGCCAATATGCTCCTGCCACGCGGGCGGATCGCTGGCCGCGCCGGTCATGACGATCTTGATCGTCCCCGTGCTATCGTCGGCGCTGTGCCAGTCGGGCCGCAACTGCACAATCGAATCGTAGAACCTGACGCAAATGCGCCGACTCATGCAGACCACCATCGCTTTGCCTTCCAGCGCGGCGATCCGATCCTCAAAGTGGCGTACCAGATCCTCGGCAACCAGCCGCATGCGTTTGTCACTGCCGACCAGAGCTTCAACCGTAGACCATTTGCTCTTCAGGCGTTCCTGTTCGATCTGCGGATCATCTTCGGTGAGCGCCTCGATCTCGGCGTCAATCTTCGGCTTTTCGGCTTCGTCCAGTTCAATCCGCGCCAACCGGCTTTCGTAGTAGATCGGCACGGTTGCGCCATCTTCGACCGCCCGGCTAATGTCATAAACATCAATGTAATTGCCAAAGATCGCCGGGGTATTCACATCAGTCGCCTCAATGGGCGTGCCGGTGAAGCCGATGAATGAGGCGTTCGGCAGCGCATCACGCAGATATTTGGCGAAACCATAGGAAATCACGCCGGTCTTGGCTTCGACCTTGGCGCGAAAACCGTACTGGCTGCGGTGAGCTTCGTCGGCAATTACCACCACGTTGCGCCGGTCGGTGAGTTGCGGATAATTACTGGCCCCCGTCTCGGGCGAGAACTTCTGGATGGTAGTGAAGACGACCCCGCCCGCTGCGCGGTTGAGGATTGTGTGCAACTCTTCGCGGTTCTCGACCTGCACCGGCGTCTGGCGAATCAGATCACGGCACATGGCGAAGGTGGCGAAAAGCTGATCATCCAGATCATTGCGATCCGTGATGATAACCAGGGTGGGATTCTGCATCTGCGGGTGCTTGACCAGTTGCCCCGCATAAAATGCCATCAGCAGGCTTTTGCCCGAGCCTTGCGTATGCCAGATCACCCCCGCACGCTTATCGCCCGCTGCTTGCGATGTCACACTCGGCAGCTTATAGAGCGCCGGGTCTTCTTTGATCGTCGCCGTGCTGGCCCGTAGCGTTGAGACGACGGCGTGTTTAACGGCGTGGAACTGATGGTAGCCCGCGATGATCTTGACCAGGCCCGCTCCGGTTTCGCCAAATACGGTGAAGTCGGCCAGCAGTTCAAGGAAGCGTTGCGGCGCAAAGACGCCTTCGATCAGAGTACTCAGCTCCGGTGCGCCCTTCGCTGCCACGGCGCTACCATCAGTGGTGCGCCAGGGCATAAAGCGTTCCATGTCCGCCGAGAGTGAGCCGACGCGGGCCGTAATACCGTCGGACGTAATCAGCAGGGCGTTGGTGTGGAACAGAGCCGGGATCTGGTTCTTGTAGGTTTGCAGTTGGTTATACGCGCCCGCAAGCGTGGCGCTACCGCTGCCGGGGGCTTTCAGTTCGATCACCGCCAGTGGCAGGCCATTCACGAACACCACCACGTCGGGACGACGGTTGTAGCTGGTGCTACCCTGCTTGGCGATCACGACGAACTGACTGACCACCAGCCAATCATTCTGTTCGGGGTGCGCGAAATCAATCAGGCGCACCTTACCCGCCGTCAGCGTGCCATCATCAGCATAGAACTCGACATCAACGCCTTCGGTGAGCAGCGTATGCAGGCGACGATTCTCTTCCAGCAGCGCGGGCAACTCAGAGTGCCGCACCTTGCGCACGGCGTCCTGCTGAGCTTCCCTTGGCACACGCGGATTGAGCCGAGCGACCGCCGCAACCAGACGCTTGGTAAGAATCACCTCATCGTAGCTCTCGCGCTCGGGGTGCTTGCCATCAGGCCCAATGATCTCCTCGTGGGCGCGGGTGTAGCCCAGGGCGTGAAACTGAGCGAGGAGCGTCTGCTCAACGGCGGCTTCGGAGAGAAAGGCCACGTAGGTGTTCCTTGCGGCTCAGTTCTGTGCTTTAATAAAACTCAGACCTTGATCAAATCTAAAAATTGTCCTGCAATTATATGTATTTAGCTCATCAATGATATCTGGATTACTAAAATCCTTATAATTACGATTAAGAAAACAGCCTAGACGTACTATTTCTTCGCAATAGACATGTTGTTCTTGCTGGAAAACAAGTTCCAAAACAAAATTGGTTTCGACATAGATGTTCACGCGACAACCTCATAATCAATAGTGCCCCCTGCAAGCGCATTGTGTAGTCCTGTGTCATAGAGATACTGATTTGTTGGATTGTGTGCGTTGTCTTGTTCAAGTGACTGAATAACAGAGTTGAGCCAAGCAGCAATGATTAACTCAAAACTTGCACTGCTAATCTGTTCAGGCGTCACTCCTGACTGTTCAAAATAGGGTTGTAAGAGGAGTTGAGGGTTTATTTCAAGTGTTGGGCCGTCCGTGTCGTTCGGCGTGCCGTCATGGACCCATAGGTAGAACTTATCAGGAAATGTCATGAGAAAATAGGGTATATTTGTAGGTGTCGTATTTGAAAAAATATTGCGATAGAACTGGATCGCCCAATGCGTAGACGTGTTGAGTCTAGTTTTGACTTCAACTGCCAACATGAGTTTGTTGTGTTGGTTATATACCGCAAAATCCCATCGAGTAGACATCTGATGTTCCTTTCAGGTATCTTGGTGTATCAGATTAAGCTATTATAGCATGAGGATTGATGCCGTGCTGTGAGGGGGAACCGGAACCGCCCACGAAGGCGGGCGGCCAGCCGCAGGCTCCCGTGGCGCGACTTCAGTCGCCAGCCAAGGGGTAGATTATGATAAAATTCAGGCGACTGTACACCAGTATACACAAAATAGGCAAAGAACAGAGGTTATTGTGAATACTCCACGAGCAGCGGCTATTTCGGCAGTAAAGTACGAGGTAACTGTGCAACAGGACGGTCGTATTGAGCTTGTTGTACCATTTTCTCCAGGGCATCGGGTGGTTGTATGTGTGGTCGAAGAACAAATCATGGAGGATACATTTACTGATTTTACGCAAGCATCACAGAGTAGCACCGAGTTTTGGGATAATCCTTACGATGATGAGGACTGGAACAATGCGTGAGCAAGGGTCTATTATCCTCATTCCTGTCCCATTCACCGACCTCTCCTCAACCAAGCGGCGACCAGTCATTGTTATTTCAAATAATGAGTACAACCAAACTACGTCAGACATGGTTGTTGTCGCCACGACATCAAACCCAAGTCAAACGCCCTATAGTTTTACCATTTCAAACGAAGATCTTGTAGAAGGGCAACTCAATCGTCCTGGTAAAGTTCGTGTAGACAAAATCTATACGCTCTCGCAATCACTAGCTGTACGCACCTTTGGCAAAGTGAGTCTCACAACGATGAAGCGCATAAGATCGCTGCTTGGTGACGTAACGAAAATACGCAATACCGCAGAAGTAACCCTGTCATCGTGTCATGCCCTGAAAACCCTGCGCAGACATAAAAACCATTGACATTTGTATCGCCAAGGATCGGGTGCGCGTCTGGC
>CAIRFY010000685.1 GCA_903877945.1 uncultured Oscillochloris sp.
AAACGATGACGCGGTGAGGCGTTCCGTATCGCCTCATCGCCTCATCGCCTCATCGCTGAACTGTCAAGCTGAATGTACCCATTTTGAAACATGCCTTACGCCCAAATACTCGCTGCTTAAGGTGAGAGAGTTCACAATGGCACTGACAAAGCACGGCGTTGGCCGTCGTACTGGATGGCGACCAAGCTACGGCGACCGGATCTTTTGGGTCATCACGATGCTGATCGCTCTCGGCGTGATCGGGCTGATGTTCGGGATGTGCTACGAAATGTGGCAACAATCCGCGCTTTCGCGGGCCGCGTTTGGCTGGTCCTTCTTCTGGACAACGGCATGGGATCCGGTCGCGGAAGAATTCGGTGCGCTGCCGTATATCTTTGGTACCGTGGTCACCTCCCTCGTTGCCTTGGCGATGGCGGGCCCGATTGGCATTGGCATCGCCATTTTCCTGGTTGAGCTCGCGCCCGAGAAACTGCGCAGCCCGGTTGGCTTTCTCGTCGAGATGCTTGCCTCCATTCCCAGTGTGGTCTACGGCCTCTGGGGGCTCTTTGTCATGGTGCCCTGGATTGGTAGTACGCTCGGGCCAGGGCTGAGTCATACACTCGGGTTCCTGCCGATCTTCAAAGGGCCGTCCTTTGGTGTCAGCATGCTCTCGGCCAGCCTCATCCTGACCGTGATGGTCATCCCTACCGTGGCCGCCGTGGCCCGCGACGTATTGCAGGCCGTACCCAACCATCAGCGCGAGGCCATGCTGGCGATGGGGGCCACGAAGTGGGAGATGGTCTGGCATGCGGTGCTGCCCTACGGGCGGGCCGGCATTATCGGCGGTGTGATGCTAGGGCTGGGGCGGGCCTTTGGCGAAACGATGGCAGTGACGATGGTGATCGGTAATCAGCCGAGCATCCACACGTCCATCCTTCAGCCTGGGCATACGATGGCGGCGGTCATCGCCAACGAGTTTACCGAGGCCACCTACGATCTCTACCTGCACGCCCTGATTGAGATCGGGTTGGTGCTTTTCCTTGTGTCATTTGTCTTGAATCTGCTCGCGCGGCTGCTGGTCTGGCAGGTATCACGCGGGCCAGCGGGAGCGATCCGCGCATGAGTACATCCTGGCTTCCGGCGCAGTCCGGCACACGACGGCGGCGCAATCTGATCAGTACGTTCATGCTGGCCCTGACGGTGCTGGCCATGCTGATCGCCGTGACTCCGCTGCTGTTCATTTTAGGCTGGCTGCTGATCCAGGGCATCCGCTACCTCAACCTGGATTTTTTTCTCAACGATCCGGCCCCGATTGGCGAAGCGGGCGGCGGGGTGCGCAATGGCATCATCGGCACACTGATCATGAGCGGCATCGCCCTGCTGATTGCGGTTCCGGTGGGCGTACTCACCGGCATTTTTCTCGCCGAATATCGCAGCAACCCGCTGGCAACGGTCGTGCGCTTCGCCACCGATGTCCTCTCCGGCATCCCCTCGATTGTCGTCGGCATCTTCGTCTACACGATCATTGTACTCCCGCGCTGGTTTCAGGGTGCGGCGTTCTCGGGGTTTGCGGGCGGTGTCGCCCTCGCGGTGATTATCATCCCCATTCTGGTTCGCACTACCGAAGAGATTTTGCGGCTCGTCCCCAGTTCGATCCGCGAGGCGGCCGCCGCGCTGGGCGTGCCCAAGTGGGATTACACCCTCACGGTGGTGGTGCCCAGCGCCTTTGGCGGCATCGCTACCGGCGTGATGCTGGGGTTGGCCCGGGCGGCCGGGGAAACCGCCCCGCTGCTCTTAACTACGCTCGGCAACAACTTCTACAACACGAAACTCGATCAGCCCATGGCCGCGCTCTCGCTCCAGATTTTTACCTACGCAATTGCGCCGTTTGATGAAGGGCGGCGGCTGGCCTTCGCAGCGGCGTTTGTGCTGATTATGCTGGTGCTGCTGGTGAATATTGCGACCCGCTATGTCTTTCGAGTGCGGAGTATCAACTTATGACCGAGTACGCACAGGTAGTCGATGACGCCGAATCAGCGGTCGTGATCGAGCAACTTACATGCTTCTACGGCGCGTTTCGGGCAGTCAAAGAGGTGTCGCTCCGTATTCCCGCCCGGCAGGTCACGGCGATCATTGGCCCGTCGGGCACCGGCAAATCGACGTTTCTACGCAGCCTGAACCGCATGCACGAGGTCGCCCGTGGTGCGCGGGTCACCGGGACGGTGCAGATCAAAGGCGTGGACATCTACGATCCTAAGATCAATGTCACCGATGTGCGTCAGCGCACGGGCATGATCTTTCAGCAGCCCAACCCGCTGCGCACGATGTCGATCTTCGACAATGTGGCGATAGGATTGCGCCTGGAGCGTCGGTTAGGACGTGCGGAGATCGCGGATCGAGTCGAGGCATGCCTGCGAGCCGCCGCGCTGTGGGATGAGGTCAAAGACAAGCTCGCACTCTCGGCGCTGGCCCTTTCCGGTGGACAGCAGCAGCGCCTCTGTATTGCGCGCACCATTGCCACGCAGCCCGAAGTGCTGCTGATGGACGAGCCATGCTCCGCGCTCGATCCGATTGCGACGCTGAAGATCGAAGAGTTGATGGACCAACTCAAGCGCGACTACACCATCGTGATTGTCACGCACAATATGCAGCAGGCATCCCGCGCCGCTGATCGGACGGCCATGTTTATGATGGACGATGACCGTGCCGGTTATCTGGTGGAGTATGGGCCAACCCAGGACATCTTTACGAGCCCGCGTGATCCGCGCACGGAGTCGTACATTACGGGGAAGATCGGGTGATATGAGACATGGTTTCAGAATTAGCAAATTTACTTTACAGTTCTGTGCGACCCTCACCCCCTGCCCCTCTCCCTCACGGGGAGAGGGGAGATTCCGCACCAGGATACGTCCGACTCCCCCTCTCCTGCTCAGGGAGAGGGGGCTGGGGGGTGAGGGCTGATCGGCGACAAACTGTAAAGTACCTGCGAACCAAGTCTGACACATAAGACATGGTTCAGAACAGTTTTACAGT
>CAIRFY010000686.1 GCA_903877945.1 uncultured Oscillochloris sp.
AGATGCTGGTTAAGCTGTTTGTTGGCAACCTCCCCTGGAGCGTTGGCGACGCCGAACTCGAGCGGATCTTCGCGCCCCACGGTGATGTGCAGAGCGCCCGCGTGATCAATGATCGTGACACGGGCCGCTCACGCGGCTTCGGCTTCGTCGAGATCGACGTTGACGATGTGTCGTCCGTGATCCGTGCGACTGACGGCCAGGAGGTTGATGGCCGCCCGCTCCGCGTCAACGAGGCTGAGGATAAGGGCCGTGGCGGTCGTGGCGGCTTCGGCGGCGGCGGCGGCGGTGGTGGTGGTGGTCGTGGCGGCTTCGGCGGCGGCGGCGGCGGCGGCGGCGGCGGTAATCGTGGCGGCGGTGGCCGCGACCGCTACTAAATCTACGGCGCACCGCTCTCCGCAGAGGCGCGAGGGTGTGAGGGGTTTGGCAGTGTGCCGCCCCTCGCATGCCCCGCGCCTCGCGGCGCGTATTCGCCACGGTATTGTAATTCTTTCCCGCGCCGACGACCCCTGCCGGCGCACCCTGCCGGCCGCTATAGACCCTAACGTCTCCCCCGGCCGTCCCACAAGGAGCCCCGTTGAATTTCTTGGATTTTGAGCTTCACCCGACCCTGATGGCGAACGTGCGTGCCCAGGGCTTCGCCGAACCCACGCCTATTCAGGCTGAGGCCATCCCTATCGCCCTTGCCGGGGGCAACCTGATTGGTCTCGCCCAGACGGGCACCGGCAAGACCGCCGCGTTTGTCCTTCCTATATTGCACCGCCTGCTCCTGGCCCGCCAGGTCGGCACCCGTGCCCTGATTATCACGCCTACACGCGAGCTGGCCGAGCAGATTAACGATACGATCATCGTCTTCGGCAAGGGCACTGGCCTGCGCAGCGCCGCGATCTACGGCGGCGTCGGCATGGAGCCCCAGGAGCGCGCCCTGCGTTCCGGCGTTGATATCATCGTTGCCTGCCCTGGCCGCCTGCTCGACCACATGGGCCGTGGCACGGCCCATCTCGAAGGTGTGCAGTCCCTTGTCCTCGATGAGGCCGACCGCATGCTCGATATGGGCTTCCTGCCGGCCATCCGCCGCGTGCTGGCTGCCCTGCCTACTCGCCGCCAGACAATGCTTTTCTCGGCTACCCTGCCGGATGAACTGAATGAGTTGGCTGCTACCACGGCCCCCGGTGCCAAGCTCGTGCAGATTGGTTTGGTTCGACCGGCCCACACGATCACTCACGCGATCTACCCGGTGGTGCCGCACCGCAAAACGGCCCTGCTGCTCGACCTGCTGCACAAGGCCGATACCGGCTCGGTGCTGGTGTTTACCCGCACAAAGCATCGGGCGAATCGGTTGCTCCAGCAGATTGCCCGCGAGGGCCATAGCGCGGCGGTACTCCACAGCAATAAGTCGCAGAACCAGCGCCAGCTTGCCCTTGACGGCTTTCGCGACGGGCGCTTCCGCATCTTAGTGGCTACCGATATTGCCGCCCGTGGCCTTGATGTCGAGCGGATCTCCCACGTGATCAACTACGACGTCCCCGATACGGCGGATGCCTACATCCACCGCATCGGTCGTACCGGTCGGGCCACGCGCACTGGCGATGCCTTCACCCTGGTGACGCCTGAGGACGGCGCGGAGGTACGCATGATCGAGCGCGCCCTCGGTGCGCCCCTGGAGCGCCGCCAGCTCGCTGGGTTCGACTACAACGCCCAAGTGCCCGCCGTGAACCTCGACGAGCGCCCGCCCCGCCCGCCCCGGCGCGATGATCGGCCTGCCCCACGCCGCGACGACCATCCGGTCGCCCGGTCGGGTGCCCCCCGCAGCGGCCCTTCCAGCCGCCGTGATGAGCAGCCACCTCGGCGTGACATCCGTCCGACCCGCCGGTCAGCGTAGAGGTAAGGCACATCTCAACAGCGAGGGGCGGCAGGGCTGTTGCAAAGTTGTGTGATCGCCGCTCAGCCCTCACCCCCCCGCCCCCTCTCCCCGTGAGGGAGAGGGGCTGGGGGTGAGGGCCGGAGGGGTGACTTTGCAATAGCCCTGCGAGGGGCGGGCGACC
>CAIRFY010000687.1 GCA_903877945.1 uncultured Oscillochloris sp.
CCAGGACTTATTCGCGCTAACAAAAAACGCCCGAGGCGCACAGTAGCGGGAATAGGCGCTGCCGTCTCAGGGGCAAACGTCTCCCAAATGAGATCATGCCACGGTGCGGTACTCCAACGAAACGCCCCGCCTAGTTCCGCCTGAGTAGACTGAGCAATGGCGTCAAGGCGAGTCGTGTATGCCGCATGCACCTCATCAACATACTGCTCGCAGACTCCATGCGCCCGCGCCGCAGCCTGGATCACGCGAACATAGGTCGCCTCAACCTGCGAGAGACAGGTCACAGCATCCAGCGGTTGCTGACATGAGTCCATGCGGCGTTGGCTCACGGGTTCAGAGAGGTAGGTACAACCAGTACGTGCCCACTACAACGAACGCAGGGTCTGTTTTAGGCATGTTTCAGAATCGGGCGATCCAGGGTGATATAGCAATCCTCTTGGGGTTGTTGTGTGGAGTCAAGGCTTTAGCCGGATAAGGCCGCCTAAAGGCTCGACTCCTTTTCATAACCAATTTAGGATTGCTATAGTGTGCGGTAGCACTTCTGACCACCTGGAAGGCGGTGCTACATTCACTGCTTTGCGTCTTCGCGTCTTTGCGTCACACCACAATCATGTGTTCGACGCAAAGGCGCAAAGACGCAAAGATTCTCGCTTCGTTCAGCGTGACAGCATTACCTCTACAGTAGTGCGTATTAAGATTGAATCTCCGTCACAGCATGCCGCGTCTCGATGCGGCCATATGCTGCGGTGAGCAGGCGCACGCCGAAGGCCAGCCCGTCGTTCAGTGCCTCAGCGCGGAAGCGCCAGTTCCAGTTGCCGTCGGGGCGACCGGGCGTATTCATACGTGCGTGCCGACCGAGGCGCAGGATGTCTTGGAGCGGCACCACCGAGATGTCGGCCACCGACATGAGGGCCAGGCGGATGAGATCCCAAGCGATGTCGGAGCCGTCGCGACCGAGGTAGAGTCGGACAGCCTCACGCTCCTGCTCGCTGATGTCCTGGAACCAGCCAACGGTTGTGTTGTTATCGTGGGTGCCCGAGTAGACCACGCAGTCTGGCTCGTAGTTATGGGGCAGGTACGGGTTATCGGAGTCATCGCCGAAGGCAAACTGAAGGACCTTCATGCCGGGGAATCCGAACTGCTCGCGCAGGGCGTTTACCTCGGGGGTGATCACTCCCAGATCCTCGGCGATGATCGGCAGTTCACCGAGAACCTCGTGCAGACGGGCGAAGAGCGCCGCGCCAGGCCCTTTGACCCAGGTGCCGTTGATCGCGGTCTTCTCATCTGCAGGCACCTCCCAGTACGCCTCGAAGCCTCGGAAGTGATCCAGACGCAGAATATCGACCGTCGAGAAGATCTGGCGCAGGCGGGCAATCCACCAGGCGTAGCCGTCTTTGGCCATGCGATCCCAGCGGTAGAGCGGATTGCCCCAGAGCTGGCCGGTGGCGCTAAAATAGTCTGGCGGCACGCCGGCAACCACGGTGGGGAGTCCCTCATCATCCAGGTAGAAGAGCTTAGGGTTGGCCCAGACATCGGCGCTGTCGTAGGCCACGAAGATCGGCGCATCGCCGATAATGCGGATATCGCGCTCGTTGGCGTATGCCTTCAGCGGCACCCACTGGCTGAAGAAGAGGAACTGGAGGTACTTCTGTACTCGGATCTGTGTGGCCAGATCTTTGCGGGCCTTGCGCAGAGCGGCGGCCTTGCGCGAGCGTAGTTCGGGCTCCCAGGTATTCCAACTCGCCCCGCCGTGGGCGTCCTTCAGGGCCACAAACAGGGCGTAGTCATCGAGCCAGGAGTCCTGCTCGACGCAGAATGCCTCAAAAGCGTCGGCAAGCCCAATCGCCACGCCGTCACACATCCGCTCGTAGCTGGCCCGCAGCAGGCCCAGCTTGAAGCTGATCACCCGACCGTAGTCCACATGATCGCTCCCGAGGTTGCCAGCGGCATGGGCGGCTGCCTCGATCTCGGCCTGGCCAAGCAGCCCGCGATCAACCAGATCGTCGAGGCTCACCAAGAGTGGGTTGCCAGCGAAGGCCGAGAAACACTGGTACGGCGAGTCGCCATAGCCGGTGGGGCCGAGGGGCAGCACCTGCCAGAGGCGCTGACCGGCGGCGTCCAGAAAGTCAACAAAGCGGTACGCGGAGGCTCCAAGGTCGCCAATACCCCACTGGCCAGGCAGTGAGGTCGGGTGGAGCAGGATTCCGCTTGAGCGGGGAAAGTGCATAAAACCCTCATAATGGAGTACGTGAGCAACGGCGCGCCATTGTAGCATAATGCGTGGTCTACTATACAGAGAGCGACGTCGGTTGCCCACGGCATCACGACCCAGGGCTGTTGCAAAGTTGTATGATCGCCGATCAGCCCTCACCCCCCAGCCCCCTCTCCCTGAGCGGGAG
>CAIRFY010000688.1 GCA_903877945.1 uncultured Oscillochloris sp.
CCAAGGCGTTGAGCGTGCGCGTCCATACCTGCCCCGTGTGCGGGCTGGTGATGGACAGAGACGAGAACGCGGCGCTCAACATTCTGCAACGGGGACTCCTTTCGCTTCGACAATGACTCTGTGGGATGGGGCGGCATCCCCTTGAAGCCCAGGAGCTTTAGCCCTGGGAGCCGTCACTCTCTTTTGTTGGCTCATAGCGGAGATGAATGTCGAGGGCATCAAGCACTTTGCGCCGATCCGCAGCGCGAAGTGCCAGGATGTCGCGCTTGGCATCGTTGGTAAGGCGGATTATAAATGCCACACCGCACTCCTGATAGGCTCAGCTTCGCTTCGTCTCCGCATATTGATTGTAGCACGGTCATCTACCGAGGGTTCTGAGGGCTAGGCCCGCTCTGAACTTCGGCGAGTCGCCGCTGAAATCGTAGTGCTGCCCCGGTTCGGCGAAGGGGTCGTTGATGATGGGGTTAGCGACGGCGTTGGCGAGGGGCATGGGCGAGGCTCCCCTTACAGAAATCGGCGTCCCTCGTGGATGAAGGTCAGAATCTCATCGCGGGTGAGGGCCAGATCCACGCTGGGGACATCTAACGGCGAATGACGCTCCTCAATGCGGGTCAGCGCAAAGACACTCCCATCGCGGCGGCGAATCCGCACTCCGCCTTCACGCTGCGCAAGATCTAAGAGATCCGCGAGTCGCTGGCGTGCTTCTGAGTAGGTGTATTCTTTCATGGCGTCACCTCCAGGATGGTCACGCCCGCTTGTCGGGCTGCTTCCCGTAACCCTCCGTCAAGCGTGATCAGGGCACTTTTGTGTTGGAGCGCACATGTGATGAAATAGGCATCGTAGGCATAGATGTCATATTTGGCTGCAATCGTCAGGGCGTGCCCCATGTCAATCGGCACAAATCGGATCGGAATTTGTTGGTACACACTCCATGCCCGTTGTATTTGTTCGAGCGTCGCACGTTTTCGTTTGAGCATGGCAGAAAAGGCATTTCCGATCTCCCAGGGCACAGATTCAGGCGCACATAGTTGTGCGCCCGTGGTTATCTCAATTAAGCGCGGGCGGGTTGGCTCATTCGTAATCACCGCAATGAGAACCGAGGTGTCAACTAGAATGTCCATCATCCTCCCTCACTATGTACAATCGTGGGTTCCTCACACTACCCTCATCACCGTCATCACCTCGTTGCCCCGCATGTCAATCACCTTCACCGCGCACTGCTTGTGCTTGCCTGCCTTGAAGGGCAGCGAGGTGGTGCGCTGGAGGGCCGCGAACTGGTCGGGGTCAATGCTGCCTTTGAGCGCCTTGCTGATCTTCTCCCAGGGGTTCGGCGTCTGCGCGGGGAAGTACGCTTGGCGCACCAGGAAGGTCGCCCCGTCGTAGTCGGTGTCGAGAAACCAGGCCGCGATCTGCTCGGCGGTGCTGGCGTCGAACTCGCCGGTGTTGGGGTCGTAGATGTCCACGCCCTTTACTGTGACGGTGTAGCTTACCCCCCCAGCCCCCCGCAAGCGGGGGGAGTCGATGTCCGGACTCTCCGGCCTCCCCCCGCTTGCGGGGGGATTGAGGGGGGTAACTCTTTCCAAAGTGACATCGGGCTTGCCGAAGACGCTGAATACTTGGCTGGCTTTGCTGGTTTTCAGCAGGTTCCCCATCAGCAGGTCGGCGTTAATCGCAACGCCCAGCACCGGCGGGCGCAACGTAGCCTTCTGCATCAGCCCGTGGGCCTGGTCATCGAAGACGAACGCGGCGGCAATGACGGTGTCGTAGGTTCCCCTGGCCTCGTTGAGCGCATCCTGAAGCTGGACACTGGTGAGCGGGCCGTACTGCGGGCCAAAGACGACGGCGGCATGCACGGTTTTGCCCGCTTGCTCGTAGTCGGCCTCGGCGTGCAGCGTGCCGCCAACAAGCGGCGAGATGCGGGTGATCGCCATGTGCTGGCCGCGTACCGTCAGACCGCCCCGGCGCAGCGCTTCGATCATCTGGTCGAGGTAACTGCTCGCCGCATTAGCAGACGCGGGCGCGGCGGTGTCTACGCTGTCGGGGTCGAGCAGCGGGGGCTGCACGGCCTCGACGGTGAAGGGGCCAGCGACCCGCACGGCGCTGCGGTCAATCTCGGGCTGGTCGTAGAGAGTTTCGGTTTCGGATGGCTCGTTCTGCGCGATGCTTTTGAGCGTGATATGCGGCACGGTTTTGTAGATGAAGGCACCACGCACACCGCTCTCTGGCATCGCCAGTTTGTAATAGGGAAACGTCGATGTCATCAACCGTTGGCGAGCCAGGGCCAGCGCAACCCGCGAGGTGTCGCAGGTGATCCAACGGCGGCCCCACTGCTCGGCAACATAGGCGGTGGTGCCAGAGCCACAATTATGGATAGCGGCGACCTCGGTGAGGAAGGAGTGATCCGCCTCGACCTCAAGGTCGTAGACCTCTTCCTCGGTCGCTGTGTACTCAATAGAGGTAATCGCCGCTGGCTGTAGCGTTACGCCAACATAGACCAGATCGCCAATACGTAGTGTGCCAGCCCGTCGCCACTGCTGATCAGGTGCGTCGGTCGGCTGCATGTCGCTCGTTGCCGTCTGAATTGAGTGCAAGACCGCTTCGGTCTGGTTGATCACCTCGCGGTTTGTAAAGCGTAACACGCGAAGCCCAAGCGACTCAAGATAGTCGCTGCGGTTTTGATCGTACGTCTGCGCTTCGGTGTCGGCGTGGGTGTCGCCGTCTACCTCAACGACAAGGTTGGCATCGCGGGCGTAGAAATCGGCGATGTAGGGGCCGATGGGGTGCTGGCGGCGGAATTTTGTGCCGATCTGGAGCCCGCGTAGTGCACCCCAGAGGCGGCGCTCGGCGACGGTCAGATCACGGCGCAGTTCGCGTGCGCGCCCGAAGTGCGCAGGCGGCACTGCGGACCAAGCACGATCCTGGCCGTAGTGCAGGAGGCGTTTCTGGCAGAGTACGAGGTGGTCGTCGGTCAGCCAGAGAGTTGCGCTGCTCTCGGCGTGTCGTAGGCCGACCATGCGCCCGCAATAGGTGCGGCTGATGAGGCGTAGGACGCGCCGGGCCTGACCAGTGTGGGTGTAGACGTGATCGCCGGGGCGTAGAGATTCGATGGGGATTCGGGCTACCCCCGCACGCGGCACTACCCCCCCTAGCCCCCCTGTAAGCGGCACTACCCCCCCTAGCCCCCCCGCACGCGGGGGGGAATCGGAATCCGGACTCTCCCCTCCTGGTTCCCTCCGCAAGTGAGGGGAATCTGCGTCCGGCCTCCCCCCGCGTGCGGGGGGACTGAGGGGGGTTAATAGGGGGAAATCTGCGTCCGGCACTACCCCCCCTAGCCCCCCCGCACGCGGCACTACCCCCCCTAGCCCCCCCGCACGCGGGGGGGAATCGGAATCCGGACTCTCCCCTCCTGGTTCCCTCCGCAAGTGAGGGGAATCTGCGTCCGGCCTCCCCCCGCTTGCGGGGGGACTGAGGGGGGTTAATACGAGTGTCCCTTTTCGTACGCACGTCGCATCAAAGACGAGATCGCCGGGATCGGTGGTCATAAGGAGGCAGCGTTTGATCACCTCAATGCTTGTTTGTACCGCATAGATTTGATCACCGGCACCTGCGGTATCCGACCATAAGTTCGTTACTCTACTAACTGGATAATCCTCATGGTAAAACACGTATCGTAAAGTCTTACCGCTTGGAACCAACCTTTTCTGCTCTGAGAGCTTTTGCATTCCCGGTTTATCTGTCTTCCAACAACTTCCTTTAGGGGTTTCATATTTTTGACCTTCGTATTCAAAAACGAAGTCTTGATTTGGCCTGTATTGTGCAGGCAATAGTGACACTGACTGAAAAACCTTTGTACCTTCAGGTAAGAGCTTGTGATTATTAATTTCCTCTGATGTTAAACGCCTTCTTTGACTATTAGAGAAGTCGGCCCATGACCATGCCACATCTCCTTCCGGCTCTTTTTCTCGAAATAGAGGCAACGATTTTACAATATCACGCTTCTTACTATACCAAATAATATAATCTGAAACGCTCTCTGTTACATCAGAACCCAGAGGCATCGTTTTCTTTCGGAATGTAATTAAAGAGCAGAAATTCTCCGCTCCAAACACCTCATCCATCACCGCCCTGACGCGATGCACATTCTCATCACTAATCTGCACAAAAATACTGCCCGTCTCCGTCAGCATCTCGCGCATGAGCAACAGCCGGTCACGGATGTAGGTCAGATACGAGTGAATGCCTAGCTCCCAGGTATCGCGGAAGGCACGGATCTGCTCCGGCTCGCGGGTCAGGTCGCCGTCGGCACCGTCTTTCACATCGCGCTTGTTGGTGAAGGGCTGGAAGTTGGAGCCGTACTTAATGCCGTAGGGCGGGTCGAAGTAGATGCACTGAACCTTGCCCGCCATCAACTCCCGTTCAAGCAGGCTGTTCATCACCAGCAACGAGTCGCCAAGGACGAGGCGGTTGGCCCAGGGCTGGGGGTGCTGGTAGAACTCGACCGCTTGGTTCAGATCGAACTCGGGGTCGGCGAAGAGGCTGGCCTGCACGGGGCCAGTGCGGATGCTCTCGATAATGGCGGCGGGGGCCACGCGCTCGTGGATATGCAGCGGCACCGTCTCGACATCGAAGGTCAGATGCTCGGCCTTGCCCGCCCACTGGAGCTGTGGATCGAGGCGAGGATCGTACTCATAGCGTTTCCTGCCAGGGGTCACCGGATTCATATCAGCGATACCAGCGGGCGGGTTATTCAACCGCGTCTCGTCGTGGCGGTAGTCGGCGGCGTTCGTCGTCGTGGTAGCGGGACGCTTACGAGGGGGCATAGATAGCTTTACCGGCTCGCCACTCTCGCAGCGACGCTTCACCTTACCGTTGAGGGCAGAGGCGTGGTATGCCACAAGGCGCAGCGGACTATTTCATTTATCAGGCCCACTCCAATGCGTGTCGGCGGGGGTGGGCTTTGTGCATGCGGGGGAAAGTATAGCATGTTTCTTATGCAAAAAAAGTCGCGCTGTCTTCGTCCTCTTTGCGTCTTCGCGTCTTTGCGTCACACCATATTCATGGGTTCGACGCAAAGGCGCAAGGACGCAAAGACTCTCCGTTCGTTCAACGTAACGGCGTTCCTTTTGCGGTCGTGCATTTTTCCTGTGTCTTTCTGTGTGCTTCTGTGGCAAAGTCTGTCGTACGAGGGAGAGGGAGTTGGGAGGTAAGGATCATCGCGCTCAGCATGACATGTCGCCAGGATGCTTAAGAAGCTGTCTGAAAATATCACATATAGCAATCCTCTTGGGGTTGTTGTGTGGAGTCAAGGCTTTAGCCGGATAAGGCCGCCTAAAGGCTCGACTCCTTTTCATAACCAGTTTAGGATTGCTATAGTCGCAGAGATGTGGGTAAAGATATGCCCCATCGGGGGGAGGCTGGCAGGGGGTGAGGGGGCCGGATCTGACTTTGCTCATGCCCTGGGCGGTATTGCGTTTTGGTTGACATCCATTTAGCTGTGCGCTATACTGGCCGACGATGACCCCGTAGCTCAATTGGATAGAGCGTCAGCCTCCGGAGCTGAAGGTTGTTGGTTCGAGCCCAATCGGGGTCGCTGATTCAACTCGGTACGGTATGCCTGAATAGCCTGGATAAGCGGCGCATAGTCGCTTGTCGGCGTGATGGCTACCACGCCGATTTTTTTGTCCAAAAAAACACGGGCGAACAATGTCTGTAGTAATACACGGCGCTGGACGATGCCACCCTGAGCGAACAAGGCAGGCAGATCGCGCAGAAGCCTCTCAGCCTCAGCCTCGTTCAGCCGTAGCGCAACGACAGGTAATGCGGGGCGGTCGTCACTTAATGCGGCGAGGGCCGCGTCATACACCCGCCCGGTGATTTCGTCATTGATAAGCCGTGCTTTCAGTACACGGATTTCGGCACCCCTATCAATGCGCGGTGCAGGCGAAGGTGCGGCGATTACCTGTCGTGTCTCAGCAATCACCCGATGAATCACATCATCCGGTAGCACCAGCAGCTTCAACAGCCGCTCAATGCCCTCCTGGGCTGTCTCAGCAAGCACCTGCGAGGCGTTGCACGCATCCGGCCCCTTCTGGCGGCGAGTCTTACAGTGATACCGCCCGCCCTGGTCGTAGCTGTGCATTGCCGCTTTGCACTTCGCGCAGGCGGCAATGCCTGACAACAGCGCACCATCAGGGTGTAGCGGCACCGCGCTTGATTTCGTTCGGGCGCGGCTGGCGCGGATCGCCTGACACTGCTCCCATAGCTCGCGGCTCACGGCAGCTTGGTGCTTCCCCTCAAAGCGTTCTCCCCGGTAGACCACCCATCCCGCGTAGAGTGGGTTGACGATAATGCCCCGGATGGTGTCACGCGCCCACATCTTCACATCGCCCGTCTGCGGATGAATATGCGGGATGCCCTCGCGGTTAAGCTCGGCGGCGAGTGTCGTGTCGCTGTGCTTCTTCGATGCGTAGGCCGTGAAGATGCGCTGCACGATGGGGAGGTCGTTCGTTGGCA
>CAIRFY010000689.1 GCA_903877945.1 uncultured Oscillochloris sp.
CTACATGGCCCTGGACGCCGACGCCGCCGGGCAGAAGGCCACGCTCAAGGGGCTGAACGCCTTGCGCGAGAGGACTGAGTCGGGTGGCGATGGACATTTGGTGACCACGGCCCAGGGCGTGGTGCGCCTGGAGAGCGATGTCAGCCTCCGTATTATCAAGATGCCCGAGGGCCGTGACCCTGACGAGGTGATCAAGGCAAATCCCGACCTCTGGCGGCAGTTGGTGGTCGATGCTGTGCCGGTGATGGAGTTCTACATTGGAGCCTATACCCTCGGGCTGAATCTAGGCGATCCCCAGGGCCAGCGGGCGGCTCTTGATAAGCTAATGCCCCTGCTCGCCGAGCTTGACGGTGCCCAGCAGCGGGTCTATGTCGCCCGGATCGAGCAGGTGATTGGGATCAAGGCTGAACTGATCCTCGATCTGCTGCGGGGCGGGGCGGGGCGGGGCGGAGGCAGGAGGCAGGAGGCAGGAGGGCCTCAGGAGCGTGATACTGCCCAACAACCCGTCTCTCGCCTTCTCTCGCCTGCCGCCACCCACCCTCGGCCCCCGGTGTCGCGTGGCGTGGAGGACTACCTGCTGTTGCTGGCGCTGCGCCACAGTCTGGTGGTGCCAGCCGCGATAGAGGTGCTGCTAGAGCGGGCGCTGGAGCGATTCCCCGCCGTGCGCGAGATGTTCGGCGGCGGGCTGGAGGATCTGTTGGAGGATCCGGCAAACCAGCAGATTTGGGCGACCTTCACGGCCCTCCCAATCGAGGAGCGTCCGGCTGGCGAGTCGACTCTGGTGGCGTGGGCAAACTCGCTGGATGAGCCGCTGCGCGAGCGATTTCTGGCGGTGCTGTCGAGCGGACAGCGCCACCCGGAAGATTTTCGCTATCGCCAGGTGGCCGAGGATTACGCACGCAGCCTGCGCATTGATCAGGCCATGCGGCTTCATCGCATGCTGCTTGATCGCATCATTGCGGCGTTAGAGATCAACCCTGAGACGAACCTGAATGCAGAGCAGCGCCAGATCATAGCCTTGCACCAGTTTATCTCCGATGCGAAGACCCCGCAGCGTACAAGCACATTCCTCGATCTGAGGGATAGCCTGGGGAAGACGTAGGGCTACGTCAATGTCTTTCTGGAAGTCCGTACCGGGTTGGGCGGACTGGGAGCGCGGGCGTCTCGCCCGCATCTGGGCCGGGGCGAGCGGGATGCCCGCGCTCTCGGAACTCCGTACGAACTCTCGGGAAGTTCACCCATCGGCAGGGCTGATGCAAAGTCGTGTGATCGTCGGGCAGCCCTCACCCCCCAGCCCCCTCTCCCTGAACGGGAGAGGGGCAGGGGGTGAGGGCCGAGGCCGACTTTGCATCAGTCCTGGCCCGTCGGGCGTGCGCGCACTACAGCAGTCGTTCCTGTGGTATACTACGGGTTGCCCGCTCGTGCCGGCCCGCTGCCTTGAGTTACCCTCAACCATGTCATCCGCACGAGATCTCCTAGCTGCTTGACCACTGCGCACTGGCGAGAGCCGGCGCGGTCGCACGTGGTCACGCCAATGTCCCGCCCCATGATGGGCCAAGGAAGGTGTTGTTTTGACTGCTGAACGCTTGCAAAAGGTGCTCGCTAGTGCGGGCATCGCGTCTCGTCGCGACTGTGAAGGCATGATTGCCGCCGGTCGCGTGACGGTGAATGGCCGTGTAGTTCAAGAGCCCGGTACTCGGGTGGATCTCAATGACGATGTGGTTGAGGTTGACGGCCAGCCTGTCCGTAAGCCGACGTCGCGCACCTATCTGGTGCTCCATAAGCCGGTCGGGGTTGTCTCGACGGTTGATGATCCCCAGGGCCGCCCAACGGTGATCGATCTCGTGGACGTCCCCGCCCGCGTTTACCCCGTGGGTCGTCTGGATGTCGATAGTGAGGGTCTGCTGCTTCTCACCGATGATGGTGAGATGACTCATCAGCTTACCCACCCACGCTACGAGGTCGAGAAGGAGTATCGCGCGCTGCTCGACAAGCCGCTCGACTCTGAGGCCGTGCGCCAGTGGCGCGAGGGTGTACTCCTGAGTGGTGAACTGACCTCCCCGGCCTGGGTTGATCTGCTTGAGACGACGGACGAAGGGCCGTGGTTTCGGATTGTGCTGCGCGAGGGCCGCAAGCGCCAGATCCGTGATGTTGCTCACCTGCTCGGCTATGAGGTTAAGCGTCTGATCCGCATCCGCGAGGGTGATCTGCTCCTCGGCGATCTGCCCCTGCGCCAGTGGCGCCCGCTCACCCCGGAGGAGATCGCCGCGCTCCACGCGCATGTTGCGACTCGTCCTCGTGATGTTGCGCCAGCGGTGTCTTCCGCACCGTCGAGTCGCCCGGCGCGCTCGGCGCGTCCCGATGACCGCCCGGCGCGTCCGGCACGTCCCGATGACCGGCGTCCCGATGACCGTCGTCCCGATGACCGCCCGGCGCGCCCCGATGACCGGCGTCCCGATGACCGCCCGGCACGCTCGGCGCGTCCCGATGACCGTCGTCCCGATGACCGCTCGGTGCGCTCGGCGCGCCCCGATGACCGTGGTTCCGATGATCGCTCGGATCGTCCTCTCAGCGGTGGCTACCCTCGGCGCGATGAAGGCCAGGGGCCGCGCAGCGGCGGCAGCGGTGGCTACCCTCGGCGCGATGAGGGCCAGGGGCCGCGCAGCGGCGGCAGCGGTGGCTACCCCCGGCGCGATGAGGGCCAGGGGCCGCGCAGCGGCGGTAGCGGTGGCTACGGCCAGGGCCGTGATGAGGGCCAGCGCTCTCGTACCGGTGGTGTTTACGGCCAGCGGCGTGA
>CAIRFY010000690.1 GCA_903877945.1 uncultured Oscillochloris sp.
CCAAGGCGTTGAGCGTGCGCGTCCATACCTGCCCCGTGTGCGGGCTGGTGATGGACAGAGACGAGAACGCGGCGCTCAACATTCTGCAACGGGGACTCCTTTCGCTTCGACAATGACTCTGTGGGATGGGGCGGCATCCCCGTGAAGCCCAGGAGCTTTAGCCCTGGGAGCCGTCACTTCTTCAACCTGACCGGGTTATACGCCGTGTAGGCCAGCCGCGAGAAGGCCGCCACCGTAGGGGCCATCATCTCATCGGACCACATGGAGACACCCTTGGGCAGCTTCTTGTAGACGTACACCGACAACACATAGTCGCCGTTGGGGGAACGAACGATGCCATTGTCTGCCTGGAGATTCTCGATCCAACCGCTCTTATGCTCGACGCGGGTACCCGTGGGCAAACCGGCCACCATGCGCGTCTTATCATCGTTAGTGGCGAGGCGGTCGAGCATCTGCTGGCAGCGCTTAGGGCTGAGGTTCGCGAACTTCTCAAGCAGCGGGCCGGAGCCGTTAGCGCAGGCATCGATCACCTTATAGACCTGAGCAATCGCGTAGGGTGTCGCCCGCAGGGCGCAGCCGGACTCCGTGTAGGGCTTCTCGCCGACCGGATCTCTGGGGCCACACATATACTTAATCTTATTCTGCTTAATAAAATCTATCGCCTCATAGGGGACGTAGAGGTAGAGGTTCTCTAGGCCAAGATCCTTGGCCAGCATCTTGCTCATCTGCGTCGCCCCGCTGAAGGCGTACTCAGTGCTGGTGCCGCCAGCCGCCGCCGCCAGCAGGTTATTCGCCGCGATATTGTCGCTATACTTGATCATATCGCCGAGCCAGAGTTCCTGTTTCGTCGTGAACGTGGCCAGGTTGATATAGGCGTTTAGCATGATCGCAACCTTGATCGTGCTCGCCCCGGCGAAGACCGTCTTATCGTGGAAGCGCACCTCAGCGCCGGTCTTCAGGTCGTGGAGGTGAACGCCGATCACCCCCCCCCACTGGCTCGCCATCGACTGGATCTCGGCAAGAATTCGCTCATTACTCACCTGTGGCACAACCGGATCCTCGGTGAGAGTCAGTGCGAGAGTGGCGGCGTGACGAGCCGATGTCAGCGCAGCGCGGACACGCGGGAGCGCAGCGTCAACATCAAGGGTCATACCGGGTGTATAGGCAAAGCTACGCGAGATCGTCTTGGTAGAACTGATCACGCTAATCTGGGGCGGGGTAGCGACGCGCTCGGCGAGGGAGACAAGCTGAGCGCGTAGCGCGGCATCATCCAGACTAGCCAAGAGCGGCACATCGACCGGCTTCCCGGCGCGCAGGGCAGAGTCAGCCTGGCCGATGAGATCATCAACCGACGACGACAACCCGAACGTCTGCGGGTCAATCGTCAGCGAGACATCGCCAGCCCGCAGTTCAATCGGCGTGGGCTTACTGGCGAGAGCGGCGACGAGTCGCTCGCGGGCGGCAGTGATAGCCAGGCCGCTCACATCAACCCCCGCCACCCGCGATCCGGCGGCAAAGACCGGGACGGCAGTAGGGGCGGGAGTGGGAACGACCGTCGGGGCAATCGTGGGGATAATTGTCGGGTTAGGGACAGCGGCAGCGCCGACAGACGAGCCACAGGCGACAAGCAGCAGCATCCCAACCAGCAGCAGTACGGCAATACGGGGCCGAGTGTGCATTGTTACTCCATCCATGGTGAGGCGTGGGGTGTGGGGCGGGGCGTGGAACAAAACCTGCGGTGAGTTTACGTCTCACGCCTTGCGTCTCACGCCTCACGCCTCAGGCTCAAGATAAAACGTGAGGGGATAGCCCTCCTCACGAGCGGCCGTATGTGCGCTATAGACCCGCTCCTGGGCCTCTTCAAGCGGGAAGATCGCCACCAGAGCGCGGCCCTCGTTGTGAGCGGTGAGCATCACATTCAGGGCATCGTCCAGACTCAGGCCAAAGAACAGGCGCAGCGCCATCACCACAAAGTCCATCGGGGTCACATCATCATTCTCGATGATCACCCGATAGGGTCGCTCAAGATCCTCGCGATTCGCAACAATATAGGTAACGTCGGGTATGACGCGAACATCAGTGTCCTGGGTCGCCATCAACAGTTCCTGAGGGGGTTGCGAATACATAGGTACCATAGGGGCAGTATAGCATATCTGAGAGGTGAGCCAAGGAAAGGTGGGCTGAGGCGTACACGACACCGGATAGATTTGACACTCCTGAGTGCCTGTGCTATACTCGGCAACGTTGTTTGGGCGTATAGCTCAGTTGGTTAGAGCGCGATCCTGATAAGATCGAGGTCGGTGGTTCGAGTCCACCTACGCCCACCAGACAATGCAAAATGCAAAATGCAAGATGCAAAATGGACTTTTGCATTTTGCGTCTTGCATTTTGCATTGACCGTGGGGCGATAGCTTAGTTGGGAGAGCGCCTGCTTTGCAAGCAGGAGGTCCGGGGTTCGATCCCCCGTCGCTCCACCACGGTGGGACGCGGAATTCTCGTAAGAGGGTTCCGCGTTTCGTGTGTAGGGGCGACATATAGCAATCCTAAACTGGTTATGAAAAGGAGTCGAGCCTTTAGGCGGCCTTATCCGGCTAAAGCCTTGACTCCACACAACAACCCCAAGAGGATTGCTATACGTGGTCAATCCATTAGTTATGAGTGCTGCCAGCGTAGCACCCTGACCGGCATCCGGCATTGTGACGGGAAGACACGGCCTGTAACCTGGGAGATTGCGATGGAGATCTCGCCCGACCTACTACGCCAGGCCCACTACTGGATGCGACTTACCCGTGCCCTGGACGACCGGGGTACCTTCCTCCACACGCAGAGCAAGATCGTCGGCGGCTTCTTCTCGCAAATCGGCCACGAGGCCGTGAGCGTGGGCGCGGCCCTGGCCCTCGGCCCCGACGACGTGGTTGCGCCGCTGCACCGTGACCTGGGCTGCTACCTGGCTCGCGGGATCACGCCACGGCGTATTTTGGCCCAGTTTATGGGCCGGGCCAGCGGGGTCAGTGGTGGTCGTGACACGAACATGCACGGCATGGGCGACCTGAGCTTTGGCATTGTTGGCTTCATCAGCCACCTGCCGGCCTCGTTGCCGGTGGCCGTCGGCATGGCCCAGGCATTTGTCCTCAAGGGCGAGCCCCGCGTGGCCATGGCCTTCTACGGCGACGGCGGCTCATCGCAGGGACTGACCCACGAGTCGCTGAACTGGGCCTCGGTCTTTCACCTGCCCGTTGTCTTCATCTGCGAGAACAACCAGTACGCCTACTCAACCCCGCTCACGCGCCAGATGAACATCGCTGACATCGCCGACCGGGCCGCCGGTTACGGCATGCCCGGTGTGGTGGTAGACGGCAACGACATCACCGCTGTCTATCGCGCCGCCCACGAGGCCACCAAGCTCGCCCGCGCCGGTGGTGGCCCGACCCTGATCGAGTGCAAGACCATGCGTATGCGCGGCCACGCTATCCATGACAACATGGCCTACATGCCCAAGGATCTGCTCGCCGAGTGGGCGCAGCGCGACCCGATCTTGCTTTTGGAGGAGCACATGTGCGGCATCGGCCTGCTCGATGAGGTCGGCCTATCCACGCTGCTCGCCCACATCGAGGCCGAACTGGACGATGCCCAGTCCTTTGCCGAGAACTCGCCCTTCCCTGACCCGGCAAGCCTGCGTGATGGGGTGTACGCATGAATGCAAAATGCAAAATGCAAAATGCAAAATGCAAAATGCAGAAACCCGAACCTTGGAGTGTTCTGTAGCGGTGTATATGGTATGAGCGATGATACCACATACATGGTGAGGAGGCTCTATGGCGTCGTACGAGGGTGGGCAGGATATTCGTGAGCGCACATTTCAGCTTGCAGTTCGAGTAGTCAACCTTTGCAAGTATCTTGATGATCAACCCGGTATTGCACGAGTGCTTGCTCGTCAGTTGATCCGATCTGGGACATCTGTCGGAGCAAATCTGGAGGAGGCGAAGGCCGGGACAAGCCGGGCCGACTTCATCGCAAAATGCGACATTGCGCTAAAAGAGTCTCGCGAGACACACTACTGGTTGCGACTGCTTGCCGCAACTGATTTGGCAGCGCAAGCCAGGCTTACCGACCTGCTTAGCGAATGTGATCAGGTGTCGCGCATTCTCGGTGCCATCGTCGCGTCAGGGAGCAAAAACCGTAAACCCCCACCGCATTCAGGCAACGGGACGAACTAGACGACGCGTGCAGCATTGTTCGGAATTCTGGCACTACCGCAAAAGCGTCCTGTCATTCTGAG
>CAIRFY010000691.1 GCA_903877945.1 uncultured Oscillochloris sp.
ATTTGCGCAAAACAATCCAGAATTTGGGGGCCGGGGGTCCCCAATCCTCACTGAGGTGGCATATGCCCGAGCAGCAGCTTAACCTCCCGGTCACGGGGATGACCTGCGCATCGTGCGTGATGCGGGTCGAGAAGGCGCTCAAGAAGGTGCCCGGCGTGCTGGAGGCCAGCGTCAACCTAGCCACCGAGCAGGCCGCCGTGCGCTTCGACCTGGCCCAGGTGAAGCCGCAGCAGATCCAGGCCGCCGTCGAGGGCGCGGGCTACGGTGTCGTCACCGACCGGCTGGAGATTCCGGTCACGGGGATGACCTGTGCATCGTGCGTGATGCGGGTCGAGAAGGCGCTCAGGAAGGTGCCCGGCGTGCTGGAGGCCAGCGTCAACCTGAGCACCGAGGGTGCTTCGGTCACGTACTCGCCAGCCAGCGCCGGTTTCGCCGATCTGAAGGCGGCGATTGAGAATGCGGGCTACGGCGTGATCGAGACGAGCGGGGCCGATGTTGGCGCGGCGGAGGATGTCGAGGCGGCGGCCCGCGCCCGCGAACTGGACGACAAACGGCGCAAGCTGATCGTCGGCGTGGCCTTCGGGTTGCCGCTCTTCCTGATCTCCATGTCGCGTGACCTCGGGATCATCCAGCCCTGGTGGGTCGGCGCGGCCGCCGAGATGGCCGCGATGACTGGCAGATCGATGGACGAGATGATGCGCAGCGCGGCCGCTCGCGACGACCTGCTCAACTGGCTGTTCCTGATTCTAGCCACGCCGGTGCAGTTCTACAGCGGGCGCGATTACTATGTCCATGCGTGGAAGGCGCTGAAGGCGCGCACGGCGAACATGGATACCCTGATCGCCATGGGTTCCTCGGTGGCCTACCTCTACAGCCTGATCCTGCTGATCAGCGGGGCTGCGGGCCACGTCTATTTTGAGACCGCCGCCCTGATCATCACCCTGATCCTGGTGGGCAAATACCTGGAGGCGCGGGCCAAGAGCCAGACTGGCGCAGCCATCCGTGCGCTGGTTGGCCTTCAGCCGAAGACCGCCCGCGTGCTGCGCGGCACCCAGGAGGTTGATGTCCCGGTGGCCGAGGTGCGCAAGGGCGAGATCGTGATCGTGCGCCCCGGCGAGAAGATCCCGGTGGACGGCACGATCCTCAGTGGCGAGTCGGCGGTGGACGAGAGCATGGTCACAGGCGAGAGCCTGCCGGTGGAGAAGCGCCCCGGCGACAGCGTGATCGGCGCGACGATCAACCGCAGCGGCAGCTTCCAGATGCGCGCCGTGCGCGTGGGCCGTGAGACGGCCCTGGCTCAGATCATCCGTCTGGTGCAAGAGGCGCAAGGCTCGCGTGCGCCGGTGCAGCGCCTGGTTGATCAGGTAGCCAGCGTGTTCGTGCCGGTGGTGATTGGCCTGGCCCTGCTCACGTTCGTGGCCTGGCTGCTAGCCGGTGTCGGGCCAACCCAGGCCATGCTCTTCGCCGTGGCCGTCCTGGTGATCGCCTGCCCCTGCGCCCTGGGCCTGGCCACCCCCACGGCGATTATGGTCGGCGCGGGCACCGGTGCCGAGCACGGCATCCTGATCAAGAACGCCGAGAGCCTGGAGCGCGCTGCCAACATCCAGGCTGTCGTCCTCGACAAGACCGGGACGATCACGATGGGCAAACCGGCGGTGACTGACGTGATGAGAATGCAAAATGCAAAATGCAAAATGCAAAATGATCCCGGCGACCCAATTTTGCATTTTGAATTTTGCATTTTGCATTGGGCGGCGAGCGCCGAGAGCCGCTCCGAACACCCGCTGGGCGAGGCGATTGTGGCCGAGGCGAAGGCGCGGGGGCTGACTCTGGCCACGCCCGAGGGCTTCAGATCCATTGCCGGGGCTGGCGTGGAGGCGATGGTGGAGGGCCAACAGGTGCTGGTGGGCACCCTGCGCATGATGCGCGAGCGCGGCGTGGAACTGGGCGATCTGCCTGCCGAGGTCGAGCGGCTCCAGGGCGAGGGCAAGACCGCCATGCTCGTGGCGCTAGACGGCGCGGCATTGGGCGTGATCGCCGTGGCCGACACCGTCAAGCCTAGCTCAGCCGCAGCCGTGGCCGCCCTGCGCGCCCTCGGCGTGACGGTAGCCATGCTCACCGGCGACAACCGGCGCACCGCCGAGGCCATCGCGGCGCAGGTTGGGGTTGACCGGGTGCTGGCCGAGGTGCTGCCGCAGGACAAGTCGGCGGAGGTGAAGCGGCTTCAGGCCGAGGGCCAGGTTGTGGCGATGGTGGGTGACGGGGTGAATGACGCACCGGCCCTGGCCCAGGCCGACGTGGGGATCGCTATTGGCACCGGGGCCGACGTGGCGATGGAGGCTGCCGACATCACCCTGATGCGCGGCGACCTGGCCGGGATCGCGCAGGCGATTGCGCTGAGCAAGGCGACCATGCGGACGATCCGCTGGAACCTGTTCTGGGCCTTCATCTACAACGTGGTGCTGATCCCGGTGGCGGCCGGGGCGCTCTACCCATTCACCGGCTGGCAACTCAGCCCCATCCTGGCCGCCGGGGCTATGGCCTGTTCGTCGGTCTTCGTGGTCAGCAACAGCCTGCGGCTGCGCGGGGTGCGGCTGTCCTAAACAATATATTTTACGCTTTCTCCCCAAGGGCGGCCAAAACCCCGGCCCGGCCCACGATGCCTACAAGACTCCCGTCGCCATCGACCACCGGCAGCGCCTTCACCTTATGCGCCATCATCAAGCGGATGGCCTCGGCCACCGGCGCGTTGGCGTGTACGGTGACGACCGGGGCAGTCATGGTATCTGCGGCAACGCGCCCGCGCCCCTCTAGCTGAAGCTCGGCTGGGCGCTCGCCGCCGTTCAGCCACGCCGCCAGCCGACTGATCGCGCCCCCCGGTAGACGCCGCGCCGCTCGGCGCAGCACATCCCCGTCGGTGATGATCCCCGCCACCGTGCGATCCGCGTTGATGACCACCGCCCGGCGCAGCGGACTCTCCAGTAGTGCGTCGAGAGCCTCGGCCAGCGGCGTGTCGGCTCGCACCACCGGCGGGTTGGTCAGCATCATCTCACCCACCGTAGCCGGGGCACCCGCTGGCAGATCGAGCGGCTCGTCCGGGCGCTGGCGCAGCCCCTCTGCCACCGTCATCAGCAGGTCGTAGCGGCTCACCATGCCCACCAAGACACCATCAATGTCTACCACCGGCATGCGCTTGCGGTTATGGGCGGACATCATCGCCGCCGCCTGGGCCAGAGGCAGGGTGTCGGACAACGTCTCCGGGTCGGGAGTCATCAGGTCGGTGGCATGCTGGGGAAGATCGACGAGGTCGTCAATCTGGGCAGCGCGCTCGCTAATCGGCAAGCTGCGCTGGAGTCGTAGCGAGAGGCCCATCGTCCCCCGGCTGAGCAGATCACCGTCGGTGATGATCCCGACCACCCGCCCGCCCGTCGCGACCACCGGCAGCGCCCGCAGCCCGCGCTCGATCAGCAGGGTGACGATCTGGCTGATCGGAGCCTCGGGGTTCACGCTGGCGACATTGCGGCTCATCACGTCGGAAACCATCAGGTGGCGCGGAAACGGCCCGCCGATACGGTGGCTGTACAGCACCACCTCGACCGGAGAGACGGCGATCATCCCCTCATGTACCAGATCGTGCAGCGTGGGTAGCACCTGCGCTACCCGGTCGGCGCGGTCAATGAAGGTGATCACCAGCGGCAGGTGACTGGCGATCTCAATTGCCAGATCGCTGTGCAGGACGTTATGGACGCCGTAGCCGCCCACGCCGCGCAGCATTGTCGCGCCGGGGCAACCCGCCTCGCGCAGCGCGTAGAGGATCTGCTGCGCCACCGACTGCCCGTTGTTGCTGTCGCCCTCGCCAATGTAGATCCAGACCTGCCGTGCTGCGCTTGTGTCGCTCATGTGCCCTCCACCCAGGCCAGATAGCAATCCAGGGGGCCATTGTAGTAGACATGGACGATCTGGTTGAAGGTGACACGGGCGACGGCGTCCCAGACCTCATTATCGTCTGCGCTATGGGCCACGAGCATGCCTCGCTCGGGGGCGTACTCGTCCTCGCCGGGCGGGATAACGAAGGCCAGCCACTGGCCGGGGTGACGCTGCTCGACCTCGGCGATCAGCTCGGCCCGCCCAGGATCGACGAGGCCGGTGTAGGGGCAGCCGCAAGTGCAGTCCGGCCCGCAGGTGGAGTGTGTTGTTGGGGTTGGCATGGTGCCATCGTAACACAAAGAGAGGCAATACCGTAAAAGTCACCCTGTCATCCCAAGCGCCCGGCCCGTAAACGGGCGGGCTATAGCAATCCTAAACTGGTTATGAA
>CAIRFY010000692.1 GCA_903877945.1 uncultured Oscillochloris sp.
GTGAGGGCTGTTCGGCGACAGATTCCTTTGCTCTAGTGCCTTTTAACCGGCAGCACGCACAGCGAGGATCTCAATATGGAGCGCACACATCCAGACCCCACCTCCGCCCAGCGGATCTGGCTGCTCGGCGGGCTACGCGCCGCCGGGCCGACCGGGGCGATGATCCCGCTGCCCGGCGGGCGGGCGCGGGCGCTCCTCGCCTACCTGGTGCTCAATCCCCGCACTCCGCACTCACGTGAGATCCTGATGGATCTGCTCTGGCCTGAGTCTCTACCCGATGTAGCGCGGCGGAACTTGACCAGTTTGCTCTACGTGCTGCGCCGCGCCGTCGGCCCGCAGATGATCACCGCCACCTCCGAGGCGATCAGCCTGTGCGCAAACATCGACCTCTGGGTCGATGTCTGGGAGTTCGAGCGCCTGGTGGCCCAGGCCGATCTGTCCGCCCTCGTGGCAGCGGTCGATCTCTACACCGGCGACCTGTTGCCCGAACTCTATGACGATTGGCTGTCTGCGCCACGCGCCGCCTTGCACGACCGCTACCTCGCCACGCTGCTGCGCCTCGCCGAGGCCGCCGCTGACCTGCGGCCCGCCGAGGCCACTGACCGCTACCGGCGGCTGCTGGCCCGCGATCCGCTGCACGAGGAGGCGCGGCGCGGCCTGATGCGCTGCCTGGCCCGCCTCGGTCGTCGCCGCGAGGCTCTGGCCGCCTACGCCGATCTCGTCGCCACCCTGGAGTCTGAACTGGGGACAACACCCGAATCCGCCACCCGCCTGCTCGCCGACGAGATCGGGCGCGAGTCCGCCCCGCCTCCCGAGGTGCGCCCGGCAGAACCGACTTTCGTTGGCCGCACCGCCGAGCGCGCCGCCTTGCTCGCCCGTCTGGAACAGGCCCGCTCTGGACGCGGCGGCCTCGCCGCTATCCTCGGCGAAGCCGGAGTCGGCAAAACCCGCCTGCTCGCCGAACTGGCCCGCGCCGCAGGCTGGCGCGGCTGGCAGGTAATCTGGGCCAGCGCCCCCCAGGTCGGCGACCCCGCGCCCTACGCGCCTCTGGCTGCCGCCCTGGCCACCGCGCTCGCTGGCCCGCGCCTCGCGCAGATCGCCAGCGTTGTGCAGCCACTCTGGCTCAGCATGCTCGCCGGGATCATTCCCGGCCTCCGACTCCCCTCTCCCTATGAGGGAGAGGGGCCAGGGGTGAGGGCCGAGGGGCCAGGGGTGAGGGCCGAGATCTCCCACGACCCGCGCTGGCTGCCCGTCGCCGTGGGCCACGTTCTCGCCGCCCTCGCCGCTATCGCCCCGCACCTGCTCATCCTCGACGATGTGCAGTGGGCCGACCCGGCCCTCTGGCCGCTGCTCGATGAACTGCGCCCGCGCCTGGGGGCCGCGCCTCTGCTGCTGTTCGTCTGCGGGCGGAGCGAGGATCTGCCCGAGGCGGCGTGGGATGCCGTGGCCCGTTGGGACGCGGCCGGCGCACCATGCCTACGCCTGGGCGGCATGGCCGAAGCCGAGATCGCGGATCTCGCCGCTGCCGTCGGCGTCGTTGCGCCGCCGCCCGATCAACTGGCCCACATTGCCCGCGCCAGCGGCGGCAGCCCGCTTCTGGCCCTGGCCCTTCTGCGCGACGGCGGGGACGGCGCACTCCGTCACCCCTCACTCGCCACGTTCTTTCAGCGCCGCTTGGCCCGCATCTCCGCGCCCGCCGCCGCCGCCCTTGTCGCTGCCTCGGCCCTGGGCGCGCACTTTGCCTACGAGTTGTGGGAGGGGGTGGTTGGTCGCCCTCGGACAACCCTCACCCCAGCCCTCTCCCAGGGGGAGAGGGAGTTCGAACGTCCCCCTGGGAGAGTGGGTGAGAGTCTCCTCGCCCTCGCCCTCGAACTGGAACAAGCTGGCCTGCTGCTCCCCGAGCCCGGCGGCTATCGCTTTGCCCACGATACGCTGCGCGCCCACCTCTACGCCAGCCTCTCCACCGACCAGCGCCGCGATCTGCACCGTCGAGCAATGGTCGCCTGCGCCCCCGACGATGCCCTCGCCCGTCTGTATCACGCCAGCGAGGCCGGTGACGCCCCCACCGCCGCCCTCGCCGCCCTCGCCGCCGCCGAGCGCGAACTGGTCGCCCAGGCGCTGCCCGCTGCCCGCCGTCATTTTGCCCAGGCTTTGGCCCTGCTCCCTGCCCACGATCTGCCCCGCCGCTATCGCGCTGCACGCGGCCACCTCGCTGCCCTCGCTGTCAGCGATAACCACGTCGCCGCCCTGGAGTCGCTCGATTCGCTCGACGCCCTCGCTCTCCAGATCGGCGACCCCCGCTGCGCCGCCGAGGCCGCCACCTTGCGCGCCGACCGCTGCATCCGCAGCGGTCACGTCGCCGATGCCGAGGTCGCCGCCGCCCGCGCCCGCGACCTCGCGGTCGCAGCGGGCGACGCGGGCCAGGAGGCCCGCGCTCTTGAGCTGATCGCCCAGCTTGCCCAGCAGCGCGGCGACTACCGCACCGCCCAGACCCACCTGCTCGCCGCCCGCGCCCGCTACCAGGCTGCCGCCGACCCACGCGGCGAGGCGACGACCGCCCATAACCTGGCTCTGGTCGCCTGGGCCGTCGGCGATCACCAGGGGGCCATCGCGGGCTACGCCCGCGCCGCCGATCTCTTCCAGCACACCGGCGACCTGCTTAACCAGGCCCGTGCCCTCAACGGACTCGGCTGCGCCCGCTGGGGCCTGGGTAACTACCAGAGCGCCCGCAACCACCA
>CAIRFY010000693.1 GCA_903877945.1 uncultured Oscillochloris sp.
GTCGCTGAATTGTCAATCTGGATTGAAACATGCCTTACGGATCAATAATACAGTGGGCAAAAGAATCCCTACCTTTTGCCGAATCTTGTTTGTCGCACATAGTTCCGGCGTGTATTATACCGCGCAGGCTATCGGTTTATTCCGGCGGCGTAGATTGCAACCAGGGCTGTTGCAAAGTCACCCGCCGGCCCTCACCCCCTGCCCCTCTCCCTCACGGGGAGAGGGGGCTGGGGGGAGAGGGCTGCCCGGCGATCACACGACTTTCATCACCACGTTGCGATCATCGGTACCCCTCGGCTTGCAGATTAAACAGCCGGGCATACGTCCTATCAAGCGCGATCAGCTCGGCGTGGGTACCCAACTCGGCGATACGTCCGTCCTCGATCACCGCGATGCGGTCGGCCATACGCACCGTCGAGAAGCGGTGGCTGATCAAGAACGCGATCCGCCCGGCGGTCAGTTCGCGGAAGCGCTGGAAAATCTCGTACTCGCGCTCGGCGTCCAGGGCCGAGGTCGGCTCGTCCAGCACCAACACCTCGCTGTCGCGCATAAACGCCCGCCCGAGGGCGATCTTCTGCCACTGGCCGCCGGAGAGTTCCGCGCCCTTCTCGAACCAGCGCCCCAGCAGGGTGTCGTAGCCAAGAGGCAACTTGGCCATCACCTCGTCAGCCCCGCCGCGCTCGGCCGCCGCGATGATCCGCGCCTCGTTGTCTATGTCCTTGATCTGGCCAAAGCCGATGTTCTCACGCGCCGTCACCTGGTAGCGCACGAAATCCTGGAAAATCACGCCCACACAATCGCGCAGATCCTCCAGGCTGTACGCACGCAGATCAACCCCGTCGAGCAGGATCTGGCCCTCGCTCGGGTCGTAGAGCCGGGTCAGCAGCTTGATCAGCGTGGTCTTGCCAGCCCCGTTGGCTCCCACCAGGGCGATCTTCTCGCCGGGGCGGATCGTCAGGTCTACCCCACGCAGCGCCCAGTCGTCGCGGTCGGGGTAGCGGAAGCTGACCCCGCGAAACTCGAAGCCCTGCTGGATGGGCCGGGGCACCGCGATCCCCTCACCGCTGTCCATCTGCGGAGTGATCGCCAGGAAGCCGAACAGATTCTCTAAGAACAGGCCGCTCTCGTAGAGCTGGCTGGTGTTGTAGAACATACCCTGGAAGGTGGTCTGGCTCTGGCGAAACACCGTCAGGTACAGGGTCATGTCGCCGATGCTGATCTCGTTTGCCACCGTGCGGTAGACGATCCAGGCGTAGGAGCCGTAGTAACTGGCGCTGGACAACAGACCCCAAAGGATGCTGATCAGCGAGCGCGAGCGGGCCAGAGCCTCGTCCTCCTCGTAAAATTTCCAGAAGAAGTCCTGGTAGCGTTTGAGCAGGGGCTCGCCGAGTCCGAAGAGCTTGATCTCCTTGGCGCTGTGATCCACCGTCAGCAGGTGTTCCAGGTAGTTCATGCGCCGAAACTCGGGGGCGCGCCAAGTGAGCAGGCGGAAGTTCAGCTTGCTGTACTTGGTCTGAGCGATGAAGGACGGTACGGTGGCCCCGAAGAGAATGATCGCCACCAAGGGGCTGAAGGCCAGGAGGGCGGCGGCGAACGAGATCAGGGTGATGCTGCCCTGGGCGATGTTGAAGCTGGTGGTGATAATGCTCATCGCCCGGTAGTTCGACTCGCGGCGGGCGTTCTGCATCTTATCGTAGAACGCGGCATCCTCGAAGTAGTGCAGATCAAGGGCCAGAGCCTTGCGGATGATCGCCGTGTTGATCCGGTTGGTCAGTCGGGCGTTGAGCATATGCTCCACCAGGGTGCGACCCTGGCTGAGGGTGGTACCCACGGTGATCAGGGCGAACTCGGCGATCAGGAAGGGCAGGGCCGCGTTGATGCCAGCTTGGGCGCTGGCCCCGGTTTTGACATTGTTGACCACGACATCGACGATCAGTTTGCCCACCCACGCCTGCGAGATGGGTAGCGTGCCGCTGATCAGGGTGATCAGTGCCATCAGCACCGTGCCTACGCGGTGGGCATCCCAAACCAGGGTGAATGCTTTGGGTACGTTGTGGAAGGCCGAACGGACATCGGCCCATCGCTCGCGTAGGCTCTTGGGGGTCGTTGGCTCGTCGGCCATCATCATGTGTTTTCGTTGTCTCATCTCGATACTCCGCCACTCAATTACGATTAGCAGGCGCCCTTATCCCATCCGCTCCTGGTAGGTCGCTGTGAAGATCGTGTCGCCCAGCCAGCGCTTGAACGATGGGACGTCGCTAAACTTCTTGAACAGCTCGGTATGGTCGGTGAGAAGATCGAGGATGACGCGCTGGAGCGCGTTGTCGTGTTCGATGCGTGCATTCTGCTTGTCCGAGTTCCGCATCGCGTTCTGGTATGCCTTGTCTGCGGCCACCTTCGCCGGGATCTCTTCGGCAATCACCTGACGGATTTTGTCTATGTCTTTCCAGTCCGTACCGACCACCCGATCCACGTCGGTCTGGGTGTAGACCCCGTAGCTCATGATCGTGGCCTGGAGGTCGTGCAGCTTGTTTGGGTCGGTTTCTTCGCTGAGGATAGTGGTGCGGTAGTAGTCGGCGAAGGCGGCCGCGATTACGTCCGTGTCGTTCATGAAGTCCAGCACGAAGGAATCGTGCTTCTGCGGGTGGGCGCGGTTCAGCCGCGAGAGAGTCTGCACCGCCTTGATGCTCGAAAGCTGTTTGTCCACGTACATCGTGTGCAGCAGCGGCTCGTCGTAGCCGGTCTGGAACTTGTCGGCCACGATCAGGAAGCGGTAAGGATCGTCCCTAAAGGTCTTCTCGATCTGGCTGCTCGGGAAGGTGAGGCCGAGTTGTTGCACAACCTGTGGCTGGGTAGCCTGGAGGAAAGCCAGCAGGTGGGCCAGGTCTACGGCGTGGTCGCGGTCGTAGTCCTGCGGATCGCCGTGGATGTAGCCCGCCTCGTCAACCAGAGATGTGACGATGATCGTCTCAAGCCCGCGCTCGCTGGTATCGCTCCTCATGCGGCCCTCTTCTCAGCGTCAGGTGATCACTGATAGACATGATACAATACCAGCATTGTTGAGCCGCGACCCGCGAATACAAAAGAACATGATATTGTATGCCGACACCATACCAATCAATTATTAGCCTTGAGCCAGGCATCCGCAGTGGGAAGCCAATTATCCGTGGGATGCGGATGACGGTGTACGATGTGCTTTCTTACCTGGCGGCAGGCATGACGCCTCAGGAGATTTTGGATGACTTCCCGTATCTCACCGCAGAAGATATTCAGGCATGCCTCAGCTACGCCGCTGACCGGGAGCGCCACCTGCTTGTAGCCCACGCATGAAACTTCTCTTTGATCACAATCTGTCGCCTCGTCTGGTGGATCGCTTTGCTGATCGTTATCCGGGAAGCAGCCACGTCTTTCTCATCGGACTGGAGCGCAAAACCGATCTTGTGGTGTGGGTACATGCCCAAACAAACAACTACATCATTGTTACGAAAGACGCTGACTTTAGTGATATGAGCGTGCTGCGCGGGTTTCCACCCAAAGTGATCTGGCTGCGCCTGGGAAATTGTACGACCGCAGAGGTTGAACGTACACTGCATGCCAACGCTGATGCGATCATCGCATTTGTGGATGATCCTACCCTCGGTGTTCTGGAACTCCTGTAGAACGATTATTTCATCGGCTATCTCGTCGCCGGGGGCATGAAGGCCCCGGCTAGATGTACGACGCCCGCTAAAGCGGGCTAGGTTCAATACTTTACGAATAAGCAGATCTCATGCCGACCTTTCCCCCTCACCCCCTGCCCCTCTCCCTAGGGAGAGGGGGCTGGGGGGTGAGGGCTGAGCGGCGGCAGATTCCTTATGTGAAAGGTATTGGGGCTAGGTTAGCCCGCTTTAGCGGGCTTCGTAATGCCTAGCCCGCCCGTTTACGGGCGAGGCTCTAAGCTGAATGCATGGTCGAATGTAGAGATCGTCATGCCTCATCCTTTCTGGCATCGGCCCATGTAATTGGTCACGTTGACTGGATTGTATCACGCTCAACCAGCGTCTTCCTCCACCTCGTCAGCCACCTCCACGTCCTCATCACCCTCATCGACCAGGGCCTCATCCAGCCCCGCAGGCTCATCGCCGTAGGCGGCGAGATCGACCCCGCGCACGTCGAATTTGCCCATTACGACATCCGCCACCAGGCGCGTGCGGTACTCGCGGATCAGGTCGATCTCGCGCTGGGCCTTATTGATGACAGATACTAGTTGCTGTGTTCCTAGATCGACATTTTTTAATATCGCATCCTGTTCTTGTAAAGGTGGCACAAGAATAAGTAGCCTACCAAGAATTTGCATATTGAGTCCCTCCATCGTAGTGCCTTTCGCACCCTCAGCAAGTTGTGTCTGTGATGGAGAAGCCTGCATTGCGAGTTGCACGTAGCGAGCACGGATTTTGTTGAAATCTGGGCGGTAACGTACAAGGCGGGGATTAATGATTCCTGGCTCCGCAGATTCTGGAACAACGGCAATACGACCCACGGTGCCCATGACGCTCACAAGGACATCATTCGGTGTGACGTGGTATCGGATCATCTCAGCAAACTTTTCTGCCGAAATATAATAGTCGCCCACACTAAAATTGTCAGGGATTACCTGCTGCTGACCATAGACTCGATATCCTTGCTTTGTATACATTGCCTTAGTCAGTGATGACCCGTAAGGTCCGGCAACCGCTTCGGTGA
>CAIRFY010000694.1 GCA_903877945.1 uncultured Oscillochloris sp.
GGCGCTTCCTAACTTCATCATTGTTTGGCCTAGGCGCCCTTGGGGCGCCGAGCGCATCCTGATGAAGAAACTCCCCTCTCCCCGTGAGGGAGAGGGGCAGGGGGTGAGGGGGCCGGATCTGACTTTGCTCATGCCCTGCCCCTCTGATAAGATCTCCTTGACTCCGGACACGAAACTCGGTATAGTAGACTGCGTAGACTCATCCATAGCAATGCCGTCCAGGCACGAAGGAGGTGATGCCCATGAGCATGAGCAAGCGTATGGGTGTCACCGCAGGTGAGACCCTCTAGGGTGCCCCCAGCGGTGACGCCCGGATCCTTTCTGTTGAAGGCCCCTGCCACTGGCAGGGGTCTTCGGCGTTATACCGTCACCGCAACTCTTTTAGCATCGCCTCTGTATCTTGCCAACTCGCCCGACCGGTGTCACGCAGAAATCGCACAAAGTACTTGAAACTCGTCAGGTTCACATCGTCGCCTTTGTTGCCCAAGTAGGTCGCCAGATCCACGGCCCGTACCTCGATCAGCCCACGGGGAGGATTCTGCGGGAGCAGTTCGTCTTCGGCGAAGCGCTCGATGGTGGCTCGGTGCGCCTGGAGAGTCTTCTGGCTCACGTTCGTGCGGGTGATATGCGCCTGAAACGCGGCGATCAGCTTCGCGTTGCGGGCGCGGATACCCTCCGCCCCGCCCTCGCCGGATGTCAGGCTGGTGAGAACCATGTCGTATTCCTGGGCGGACTTGTAGGTCTCGTTCAGGCTGCTGCGGATGCCTGAGCCAAATGAAACCTTGGAGCAGGAGAGCAGGCTGTCATAGATGATCTTGCCCTCGAAGGGTATTAATGTCGTCTCGACCAGGCAGGGCAGCGATATGGATACACTATCCTCAACCGACGCGGCCAGGCCGATCACGCCGTAGGCTCTGGGCTCGCCACGCTCGGGGATGAGAATGGCATGCTTCTTGAGCTGGCGGAAGACGTAGAAGGTGCCGCCGACCCGTGCGTCCCAGCCCTTCACCTGGGCGAGATCGTCGGCGCTAAGACCGACGGGGTTCTCCGCAATAAACGCCGTGCGTAACGCATCGTCGGCCCAGAGCTTGTTGCGTAGGGTTGCTGCGTCGCTGGGCAGAACGCTGCCCTCGCCATAGGTGGACGGGAAGTGTGGCACTAGGCCAGTGCGCCGACTTACGAACTGTAGCAGTGGGAACCAGATGCTATAGAAGCGTTGGGTGCCGCGTGGGGTCAGCATCATAAGATCACCTTCGTAGAAAAAGTCCGCGAGACAAGGTTCAGATCGGCTTTATCATGTGGCGATGAAGCGATGAGGCAACACAAGCACGTTCTCACATCATCGCCACATTGCACACATGCGTTTGAGAGGCGCGGCTTCTCGCCGCGCTTGTATGATCCAAGACTTATGAGAGACGATGAACGTGATCCTATTGTAGCACTCTAGCCTCAGCCCACGACCCAAGACAGTACTGCAACCTTGCACATTATATCGCTGCATGTTATGATCGAATAATGGTTTGTTGGGGGATGGAGATGCCATATTCATAAGGCACGGGGAAATATCAGCGGTGGTAGCAACGACACAAACAGATAACGTGGGAATGCGGCTTGTGCTTGCCTCAGCCTCTCCCCGCCGCCGTGAGTTGCTCAGGCTCTTGGGTGCCAGTTACGAGGCAATCGCCAGCGATGCCGAGGAGCGCGACGATCCGGTACCCGAGGCGGTGCTGGCGGCGTTGCCGCCGTTTGATCTCCCCCGTGCGACCCACCCATCCCTGCTGGCATGGCGTAAGGCCAGCCACGCTGCCGCCCTTGCCCCCGGCGCGACGATCCTTGGCGCAGACACGATTGTTGTCCTGGGCGACGAGGTGCTGAACAAGCCCCGCGACCCGGCCCACGCCCGCCAGATGCTCGCCAGCCTCTCCGGGCGGACACATATCGTTTACACCGGGATATGTGTGATTGAGAGGGCGGAAGGCGGAGGGATGATCCAGCTTGACCTCGTGGCGAGCGAGGTTGAGATAGCACCGCTCAGTCCCCACGTCATTGCGGACTACGTGGATACTGGTGAGCCGATGGACAAAGCCGGGTCCTACGGGATCCAAGGTCTTGGTGGACGGTTGGTGCGCGGTGTGCGCGGCAGTTACACCGCCGTTGTCGGACTGCCGCTGGTGCAGGTTCACCGCATGCTCAGCGCGGCGGGGGTGGTCGGGCTGCATAACCCGGAGTCCACCTACCGACGTTGGCTAGAGCAACAGGGAAAGGATCCGCTGCCATGGCCCCCAACACAACCATAAGGCTGCTGATCGTCGATGATCACCCGCTGTTCCGTCAGGGCGTGCGCTGGGCGCTCTCGTCCGAGGAAGATATTCACATTGTGGGCGAGGCGGCCAGCGGTGAGGCGGCGATTGAATGGCTCATCGCGGCTGGCCCCAGCCAGGAGCCCAACGCGATGCTGGTAGATTTGAATCTGCCCGGCATCAGCGGCCTGGATCTGACTCGCCAGGTGCGCCGTCAGTACCCTGGCATTGGCGTGGTGATGCTGAGCATGCACGAGAGCGATGAGCAGGCATTCAACGCTCTGCGCGCCGGAGCCGCCGCCTATCGTTCCAAGGACGTGAAGCCGCAGTCTCTCGTGGAGATCCTGCGCCGTGTGGCCCATGGCGAGTATGTGATCAACGATGTGGTGCTTGAGGAACCCAGGGTGGCCAGCCGCGTGCTGACTCAGTTTCGCAGTTTGCCCCAGGCCACCAATACCTCGCCCGATTCCGAGTTCCCGATCTTTACCCCTCTGAGCGACCGCGAGATCGAAGTGCTTGAGAGTATTGCCTCCGGCGGCAGCAATCGGGAGATCGCTGACTCGCTGGGTATTAGCACTCAGACGGTGAAGAACCATATCTCGTCGATCCTGCGTAAACTCTCGCTGAACGACCGCACGCAGGCCGTACTTTTTGCGCTGCGCCGGGGATGGATCGAACCCCCCACCGAGATCCGCCAGGGCGAAAATCGTCAGCACGATGTCGATACCGAATAGCTTCGCTTTGCCTTAGATGAGGCGAGGAGGCGAGGACGCGAGGAGGCGAGGAGGCGAGGACGCGAGGAGGCGAGGACGCGAGGACGCGAGGACGCGAGGACGCGAGGACGCGAGGACGCGAGGAGGCGAGGAGGCGAGGACGCGAGGACGCGAGGAGGCGAGGAGGCGAGGACGCGAGGACGCGAGGAC
>CAIRFY010000695.1 GCA_903877945.1 uncultured Oscillochloris sp.
CCCCCGCACGCGGGGGGGGATAATGCGTTGTTCCCCCCCGCTTGCGGGGGGGCTAGGGGGGGTGATCGGCGAGAGCCTTTCTGCGAAGATATTTACAACTGTAGTACTATTGGCTATCGGCTATTGGCTATCGGCTATCGGCTATGTTGGCTACCGCCGGATCACCGGCAGATACATCCGCTGTGGCGTGATCACATCCAGCGTCAGCGTGTCGCTGGCCGGGTCGGCGTTTGCTGCTGTGAGGTAGGCCGTGCTGGGGATCAGCGTTCCCTCTGCCTTCCAGTCAACTGTTACTGTGAAGCTGATGCTCTTGGTCGTGTTCAGCGCCACGTCGCTTGGCCCCCAGGTGATCGTGTTGCCTGCGCGGGTCGCCGTGTCTTGGTGCAGCCACGTCCCGAAGGTCAGGCTGATCGGCAGCGTCACCGTGATGGTGCCCTGCTTCAGCGCCAGCTCTGCCCCGTTGCCCACTGTCAGTTGGTAGGTCAACGTCTGGCCGGGTAGGACTGCGGTGCGGTTATTATCTACCTGCTGCATCAGGAACGGGAAGGCTAGATTTGCCACCCGCACCTGTACCGCTGCGCTCACCTGGAAGCTGGCATCGTGTACCGTGTAGCTGAGACTGTCGTTGCCCAGGAAACCCGTGGTTGGCGTGTAGATGATGGTGTCGCCGACCAGGGTTGCGGCTCCGTGCTGCGGCGTGCCGATGCTCATGGTGATGGGGCTGCCGTCGGGGTTGCTGACCCCCAGCAGCAGCGGGTTGATCGTCAGCGCCGTATTGAACAGCGTGGTCATGCTGATGTCGCTGAGGCTGGGTGGCCCGTTCAGGCTCAAGGCGACCTGGGCGCTGGCGCTCGTGTCGCCCAAGCTGTACGCGGCGGTGTTGATGATGCTTCGGCCCAGGTACGGGGCGACGCTGCTGCTGTTCACGGTAAAGCTGATGCTGGCGCTGCCGCCCGCCGCGATGGCCCCCGGCTGCCAATTGATTCGTGTGCCGTCGAAGGTTGCCGTGTCCTGGCTCACCCAGTTCGCAAAGGTGACGCCCAAGGGCAGCGTGTCGCTCACCGTGACGCCGCTGGCGATGGCTTGACTGGCGTTGTGCAGGGTGAGGGTGTAGGTGATGGGCGTGCCGCCGGGGATGGCCTGCAAGCCAGCGGGCGAACTGGCCCGCGCCTCGATCCAGACGGACGTGGGCACCGGGAAGAGCGCGTACTGGCCCATCTGGGTGAGCGTGAAGCTCAGGCTGGTGGTCGTCGCCGCCGCCGCCGTGATCCCCGCCGTCGTCCAGACGCCCTGGCTGGCGGCGAGGCTGGTGGCCGTCACACCCGCCGCCCTAATCCCCGCCGTTGTCCAGACGCCCTGGCTGGCGTCGAAGCGGCGCAGTTCAAGTGTTTGCGTCGTGGCGGCGGTGGGCAGCGTGAGCGTGACTGGTGCCGTGAAGGCGAAGTTGGGCAAGGGCTGGAACGTGCTGGGGTTCGTCGCATTGAGGGTGAAGGCCAACTGTGCCTGTTGACTGGCCGTCGGCGTGATGGTGGTCGTCGGAAGGATGCTCGTCGGAATATAGGCGAGGACGATGGGTTCCGGGAACACCTTGGGCGGCAGGTCGAGCATCACGGAACCCGCCGCCGTGGTCAACAAGGGTACGGGGGGCTGGTTGGCGGTGGGGCTGCTGTCCAGGAACTGGCCGGTGAACTCCAAGGCCCCTACGGTGCAGGGGTTGGCGCGCTTCAGGCGCATGAGATCGCTGGCGGGGCAGTTCGTGCCGATTTGCAGCCCGGTGGGGTTGGTGATCAGCATTTCGCTTGCGTCAAAATCGTTTACTATCAAATTCCCCTGGGCAGCACTGGTGGTCTTCGTACCGAACCAATGCACCTGGGCAGCACTGGTGGTGTTCGGACTGAGCCAACTGGTGGTGGCGTTTATGGCACCGGAGTACTGGTTCAATAGCCCCCCGGTATTCGCATCCAGCAGACTATTGATGAGCGTGGGCGCAAATCCATTCGTGGTGTAGATGGCACCGCCACCACCGCCGGATTTAGCGATATTTCCTCTGAAGGTCACATTGATCAGCGTCGGGCTGCTGTTTCGGTTGTACATCCCGCCGCCATAACCGAAGTTCCCTTTCATGCTGTCACCCTGCAAAAGGGAGGCGTAGTTGGCGACATTGTAAACGAAGATCACATTGGTCAGCGTGGGGCTACCGCCGTCGTTGTACATCCCACCGCCGCCAGACCTGGCGTAGTTGTGAAAGAAGATCACATTGTTCAGCGTGGGGCTGCCGCCGATGTTGTACATCCCACCGCCGTAATCCTCTGACCATCCATCCGTAATGAGAAACCCATCCAGCACCGTCCTGCTGGTTACATTGACCGCTGTGACCACATGCCGGGTTAGGTACATGGGGAGGCACAGCGAGGGATCTGGTGGCATGACGGTGAAGCATGTTGACCTGTCGCTTAAGATGGCGTCGGGCCCCAGCACCGGATTATTCGCTTTGAATACCTCACCACTCAACATCGTGCCCGTGCCGTCCGACACCTGACGTTGATCGCGGCTGGTTTCGGTGCCGACGAAGCCCCCGTAGAGCGCAACGCCGTCCTTCAAAGTGAAGGGGCCGTAGTAGTTACCCGTGGCAACCCAAATCTCCGTGCCAGCGGAGGCCGCGTTGATGGCGGTTTGCAGATCCGAGTAGGCATTCGCCCACGAGCCGCCATTTTCGCCACCACCCCATCGGCTGAATCCACCGACATAGATAATACGGGTTGGTGGCACGGGCGTGGCGGTGGGCGGCAGCGGCGTGGCCGTGGCGGTGGCGGTATTCGTCGCCGTCGGGGTTGCCGTCGCGGTGTTAGTTGCCGTCGCCGTCGGCGTGTTCGTCGCCGTCGCGATGGCAGTGGCGGTATTGGTCGCGGTGGCGGTGGCGGTCGCGGTGGGCGTGTCAGTGGCGGTCGCGGTTGGGGGGATCGGTGTGTCAGTGACGGTGGCCGTCGGTGGGACGGGCGTATTGGTGGAAGTTCCCGTCGGTGTATTGGTGGCGGTCGCGGTGGGCGGGACGGGCGTGTCAGTGACGGTTGCCGTCGGTGTATTGGTGGCGGTCGCGGTTAGGGGGATCGGCGTGTTCGTCGCCGTTGCCGTCGGTGTATTGGTGGAAGTTCCCGTCGGTGTATTGGTGGCGGTCGCGGTCGGGGGGATCGGCGTGTCAGTGACGGTCGCGGTGGGCGTAGGTGTCGCGGTGGCGGTGTTGGTCGCCGTCGCCGTCGGGGTTGCCGTCGCGGTGGCGGTGTTCGTCGGCGTCGCGGTGGCGGTGTTCGTCGCCGTCGCGGTGTTGGTCGCCGTGGCGGTGTTGGTCGCCGTTGGTGTCGCGGTGGCGGTGTTGGTCGCCGTCGCCGTCGGGGTTGCCGTCGCGGTGGCGGTGTTCGTCGGCGTCGCGGTGGCGGTGTTGGTCGCCGTGGCGGTGTTGGTCGCCGTGGCGGTGTTGGTCGCCGTTGCCGTCGCGGTGGCGGTGTTGGTCGCCGTCGCGGTGGCGGTGTTGGTCGCCGTGGCGGTGTTGGTCGCCGTGGCGGTGTTGGTCGCCGTGGCCGTCGGCACCACCAGCGCCGTCGCCCCGCTGACCCAGTTCGAGGTTGCGCCGCTCAGGGCGAAGCCATTCAGCGTGCCGGTGCTTGCGCCGCTGGTCAGGTCGCTCAGCGTCGTGAGGCCGGTATTCGTCCCGCTGGCGACACCTTGGTTAAAGGGGTAGTAGGCCACCAGCCCGGCTTCCGTGCCGGTCAGCTCGGTTCCCTTCGCCGCCTGGATCTGGGCCTGGGTGCGGGCCACATTCCAGACCCGTAGCTCATCAATCGTGCCGGTCAGGAAGTAGCTTGCGCCGTTCAGGCTGCCCACTTAGGCGGGGCCGCTCACGGTCGCCAGCGCCTGATTACCACCCGTACTCACCGGGCCGGTCAGCGCGATGCCATCGAGGTAGACGCTGGCGGCGACGATGCCGCCGCTGCCGGGATACGCCACCGCCAGGTGGTGCCAAGTGCCATCATTGACCGTGGCGGGCCAGGTGACGGTGCTGTTATTCGCCTCGACCGTCACCTTGCCCGCCTGAATACCGACGCTCAAGCGCGATAAGAAGGCCGTGCCGCCATAGGCGAAGACCATGCCATAGCCGGTGAAGGTCGGCGGCACCTTTACCCACGCCTCCACCGTGCGGGCGCTGTTGGCGAGCGGGGCGTTGGTCAGCGTGGCGATGGTGACGGAGTCGTTGACCCCATCGAAGTCGAGGGCATTGGCGACGGTGGCGGCGTGAACCGACCAGGTGAGACCGGCGATGAGCAGCGCGGCGAACAGGAACGTGGCGATGATGCGTGGCTTGGCGAACAAGGCGTGTTCCTCCAGGTAGGCAAGCGCCTGGGCCTCGCGTAAGGCGCAGAACGGCTACGCGCCGATTATAACGCAGGGTGACCAGAGCGACTTCGCTGGTGCTGGCCTGGATCTGAGCGCCGCCCTTGACCCCGCCACTGGCAAGGGGAATTTCCTGGTCTCAGTCACCGCTGGTGGCGACAAGATCGACGGAGCCTGGTTCAGCCTTCCGACGGCGAATTCCACCGTGAAGGTTCACCTGAACAAGCTGGATCAGCCCACCGCCACTCTGCGTGCGGTTGTCTTCAACGACAACGCGCTTACCGATGGAGCCTGGGACGTGCCCGGCGAAGATGGAGTCGGCGGATTCCATATCCTGGTGGCCGATAGTTTCGGTGAAGTTACGAAACCGCAAGGGCGGGATGCACCGCACGACGGCGTGGAAGCTGGCTAACGCCTTCGCCCGCCGCGCCCAGATTACCCCCCCAGGAAGCGTACAACGCACTGATTGTCGAGGAAATGCGGTGACTCGCGCTGCCCTGCGGTGAGATCGTGGCGAGCAGTAGGTGTAAAAAAATGCCGCTGTACGTCTGAGATGTTATACTTCTGGCATGGACAATAGCTGTGGTGACTTCAATGCTCTCTCCTGATCTCTCCATCACTCTGAGCATGTGGCTCACCGGAACCCATTATTACCGATGTGGTCTCGTCGTCCACACGGATATTCGCCGCCTCCAGCAGATCGTTCCCTCCCTCACAACGGTGTATGGCTGGCCTGTATGTTCGCTTGGCTCAGTGCTGAGCGCCGCGTTGCTCCCACTTCTGCCCGCGCAGCGCAGCAGTGCCACCGCTGCGGCACTTGCACAGGCACTCCAGCCATACGGAGCCGGACCAATCCTCTGCACCGACATTGACCTCTTATTCGATCCATCACTGCGTCTGGAGCCGCTGCGGCTGCTTCGCGACCATAGCCGCCAGACGACTCTGGTGGTTCTCTGGCCTGGGGTGTGGGCAGGTAGTCTGCTCACCTACGCAGTGCCAGCCCACGCCCATTACCGTGCCTGGAACCGTACTGAGTTGCCGACACATGCCGTTATTCCGCTGATCTGAGCCATTTGAGGGCGTATGCGCTACCGTGACCTTGTCCAGTTTGAGCCGATTGAAAGCGTGGTGCAGCTTAGCACCGCCAATGATAAGCAGGCAGCCGCTGCGCTGGTGCAGAGCTACGTCATCTCGGAGCGAATGGCCGACCAGTTGGGCAATTTGGTCTTTCCGCAGCTACGCATTGATCGGCCCGTGGATAATAAAGGTGTCCTTATTGTCGGCAACTATGGCACGGGCAAGTCGCACCTCTTGTCGTTTATCTCGGCCCTAGCAGAGCATGCTGATCTTGTTGAGGGGGTGCGCAGCCCGACGGTACGTGCGGCGGCGGCGCCAGTCGCCGGTCGCTTTCAGGTGGTGCGTGCGGAGATCGGTAGCGTCGAGCGTCCGATGCGCGATATTGTCCTTGATGTGCTAGAGCAGTTCTTCGCCCGCGTGGGCACGCCCTACACCTTCCCCCCATCGTCCCAGATCACCAATAACAAAGGGTCGCTGATTGAGGCTATGGCTGGCTTCTCTGCGCGTTACCCGAACATGGGCGTACTCTTTGTACTCGATGAGATGCTTGATTATCTGCGCACCCGCGAGGAGCGGGCGCTGATTCTTGACCTTGGCTTTCTGCGTGAGCTGGGCGAGATTACGGCGTCAACCCCCTTCCGCTTCATTGGTGGCCTTCAGGAGACGCTGTTCGATAACCCGCGCTTTGCGTTTGTCGCCGAGCAACTACGCCGCGTGCGTGACCGCTTTGAGCAGGTACGCATTGCGCGTGAGGACATCGCCTATGTGGTGGCCGAGCGGCTACTGGCGAAGAGCGACGCCCAGCTTGCGCAGATCACCGAGCATCTCCGACGTTTTACCCCGCTCTACCCCATGCTGGCGGAGCGCCTGAGCGAGTTCGCCCGGCTCTTTCCTATTCATCCGGCCTACATTGATACCTTCGAGCGCGTCTACATCGCTGAAAAGCGCGAGGTGCTGCGCACGTTCAGTACGGCTATCCGCACTGTGCTGGACAAGGACGTGCCAACGGAGCAGACCGGGCTGATCTCCTACGACCACTATTGGAACCAGTTGCGTGAGAACCCGAGTCTGCGCACGCTGCCAGGGGTGGCCGATGTGGTTGAGAAGAGCAATGTGCTGGAGGGTCGGGTGAAGAATGCCTATACCCGCAAGCCCTTGCAGCCGATGGCCGTGCGGATTGTCCACGCCCTGAGCGTTCACCGGCTGACGACCAGTGACATCCACGCGCCGCTCGGTGTTACCGCAGAGGAACTGCGTGACCAACTCTGTCTCTGGACGCTTATGCCCGAGATGGACGCCAGCTTTCTGGCCGATACCGTGCAGGTGGCGCTACGCGAGATTATCCGCACGGTGAGTGGGCAGTACATTTCCTACAACAGCGATAACGGCCAGTACTACCTCAACCTCAAGAAGACCATTGACTTCGACGCGAAGATTGCTGATCGCGGCAACTTCATGGACGAGCGCGATCTGAACCGCTATTTCTACGACGCGCTCCAGCGGTTGCTGACTATCACCACCTCGGTTCACGTGACCGGATTCCGCATCTGGCGCTACGAGGTACCGTGGGACGAGAAGCGGGTGACCCGTCCCGGCTATCTCTTCTTTGGGGCACCCAACGACCGCAGCACGGCCCAGCCTCCCCGCGACTTCTACCTCTACCTGCTGCCGCCCTTTGGTGGGCGCAAGGAGCGATACGACAGTGCGCGTGATGAGGTCATTCTGGAGCTGCACGGGCTTGGGAGCGATGTTGAAACGATGGTGCGCAGCTATGCAGGTGCGCAGGCAATGGTTGTGGAGTCGCCCGACCATCGTGCGTCCTACGAGGATAAGGCTAACCAGCACCTCCGGGCGCTCATGGATTGGTTGCGCCAGAATATCACCACGCATCTGCGGGTGACGAATCAGGGGGTGACGAAGTCTGTCCCTGAGATACTGGCAAAGAGCCGCAGTAGCGCCAGTCGCGATCCCGAAGAGTTGATCCGTGTGCTGGCCTCTACCCTGCTGGCCCCGGCGTTTGCGGAGCGCTACCCGGAGTACCCGGCATTTACCCGACTTACCCAGCCCATTACGGAGGCTGGTCGTAGTCAGAACGCGGGTGATGCGGCACGCTTCTTGGCCGGGCGCGGACGCACCAATATGTCCATCGCGGTACTTGATGGACTCAAGCTCATTGACGGCGAGGAACGCATCAAGCCCCTGCTCTCGCCCTATGCCCGCTATTTCCTTGATCTGTTGCTCCAGCGCGGTGAGACCCAGGTGGTGAACCAGGGCGAGGTGATTGAGCAAATCGCGGGCGGGATTGAGCCGGTCTTTAAGGATCGCCACTTTCAGCTTGAGCCAGAGTGGATCGCGGTGGTGCTGCTCGCTTTGGTGTACGATGGGCAGATTACCTTGAGTCTAGGCGGCGATGAGAAGCTCCTCGACGCCAGCACTATTGAGCGGGCTGCCGCCCAATCAGTCGAAACCCTCGCTGACTTTCGCTTCTACCGCCGACCAAAGTCGCTGCCGCTGCCAGTCTGGACACAGATTTTTGACGCCTTCGGTCTGCAAAGCGCCCTGGTACGGGCGGAGGATACCCGTGACGAGGCCGTGAGCCAACTGCGCGAGCGGGTACTTGCCGAGCTAAAGGATGTGGTGCGCTGGCAGAGCCAGGTGCAGACAGGGCTCACGCTCTGGAACCAGCCGGTGTTCACCGACCGCTTCACCTATCAGGTGCAGGCTGGTCAGATCGTTGATGCCGATCTCCCCGCTGTGCAACTCGGCCAGACGACGCTCATTCCCTATCTGCGCAAGACGAAGGAGTTCCTGGAGCAACTCTCACGCTTTGATAAGCCCGGCAAGTTGCGTAACTTGACCATGACGACGAGCGAGGCGGATCTGGCTCTGAGCGACCGCCTGATCACGCTGCGCACACGCGATCTGCTTGATATGCTCGCTCAGCTTCAGCCAACCACTGGCTATCTCAGTGAGGCTGGGGCAATCTTGCCCGAAGCCCATTCCTGGGTGAAGAAGGCTGCGGAGGCGCGTGATGTACTGCTATGTGACATACGACTCCTCGGTCGTGGCGAACAAGCCTTCGACCTGATGGGCTGGCGCCGCCGCCTAGAGCTGCTGCGCAAAGAGTATGTTCAGGTCTATAGTGAGCTGCATACCACGTATGTCCTTGGCCCAGCAGACGACGACCGCCGAGGGCACCTGTTGCGGGATGCGCGTGCGGAGCAGCTACGGGCGCTGAGTAAGGTGGACATCCTCAACGCGCAGGATCTGGATCGCTGGGAGCGTGCGGTGCGGGCCATCCCTGCCTGCCGTGAATTTCACGAGCAGATGTTGGCGGAGAGTCCAACTTGTCGCTGCGGGTTCCGGCCAACCCAGATTGACCTGGTACCGGCGGCGCAACGCCTCGCGGTACTCGAACAGCAGCTTGATACCATGCTGACCCAATGGCACGCCGCTTTGCGCCAGAACCTGCAATCCGAGACGGCGCAGCAGAGTATTGCGGCGATGACCACCGCTGAGCGGCGGCCTGTGACCGCCTACCTAGAGCATACCGACCCGGCGACCAGTTCGTTGCCCCAGGGCTTTGTGAAAGCGGCGAACCAGGCCCTCCGTGGCCTGCGCACCGTCACGCTGCACGCGGGACAGCTTGCCACCGCACTGCAAGATGGTGGGATGCCGTGTACAGTTGACGAGCTACGTGAGCGCTTTGAGCACTACCTCCGTGCCGCACTCACTAGCGGCGACCCACGTAATACCCGGCTCACCCTGGATCGCGAGTAGCGACACCGCCACCGGATTTGCCGCCCACTACGCTATAATACGCCCGCACCCATCCTGCGCATTCCAGAGGTTCCCCCATGCCACAGTCTTCGTTCCTGCCAAGTGACTCCGCCCGCCCCGCCAGTTCCGTCGAGTGCCTCGGTATGTCCTTCGCCAGCGACGAGGAGCGCCGAACCTATTTCCTAGAGAGGCTGCGCGAGAAACTGCGCGACCCGGAGTTCCGCAAGATCGAAGGCTTCCCGATTGGCAGCGACGAGGATATTCTGGCCCTCTCCGACCCGCCCTATTACACCGCCTGCCCTAACCCCTTTATCACCGACTTCATCC
>CAIRFY010000696.1 GCA_903877945.1 uncultured Oscillochloris sp.
CCCCCAGCCCCTCTCCCTCACGGGGAGAGGGGGCTGGGGGGTGAGGGCTGAGCGGCGATCACACGACTTTGCATCAGCCCTGGCTTCAGGGAAGCCCTGACCTCAAACGCACAGCAGCAGGAGGTATGCTACAATACCCTCCATGCCCATCCATAAGCGTGATATCGACATCGTCCCGCGTTCTTTCTCCCGAGAGCTAACCCATTCCATATCTTGGCCTGCTCGCGTCGCTATGTTCGCTATGGTATCGCAGGCGTTGACCCATTGGCCAATAGGACGTTGTGGCCGACCCAACGCCGATGTGCATGGTCAAGGATAATGTTTATGGCTCAGACCCCGTCTGATACCGCGCGCGGCCTTTCCCAGGCCGCCCCGACTGATATTCCTGGCCTCACCAGCCTGATTACATCTGGTCGGCAGCGCGGATTTGTCACTTTTGAAGAAATCCAGAGCCTTGTCCCTAATGCCGAAGAGGCTCTTGAGGTCGTGGATACGATCTATGCGGCCCTCTCTGATGCCAGCATCCCGGTGCGCGATAGCGCCGATGACGCGATGCCCGAAGAGGAGCCGGTGAGCGCGACGGTAATTGACCTGGATGAGGGTCTCTCCGATGCGCTCCTTGGCGATAGTGTGCGGCTCTATCTGCGCGAAATTGGCCAGGTGCCTCTGCTGAACGCCGAGCAGGAGAAGCGTCTCGCCCAGGCGATTGAGCGCGGTCAGAACGCTGCCAAAAAAATAGAAACCCTCCCCGCTGATAGTCGCGAGGCGATGCAACTGCGCCAGATGATCAGCGAGGGTAACGATGCCCGCCAGCAAATGGCAGCCGCAAACTTGCGCCTCGTGGTCAGCATTGCCAAACGCTACCGCGACCGTGGCTTACCTCTGCTCGACCTCATCCAGGAGGGTAGCCTGGGCCTGCTGCGGGCGATTGAGAAGTTTGATCACGATAAGGGTTTTAAGTTCTCCACCTATGCAACCTGGTGGATTAAGCAGGCGCTCTCGCGCGCCCTGGCCGACCAGAGCCGCCTGGTGCGTCTGCCTGTCCACCTTGGCGAGACGCTCAACCGTATCCAGGCATCCCGCCGTCAGCTCACCCAGAGCCTTGGTCGCGAGCCAAACGATAGCGAGTTGGCCCTCGCGCTTAGTATGAGCGAGGAGAAACTGCGCGAACTGCGCCGTACCGCCCAGGATCCGGTTTCGCTGGCGACGCCGGTGGGCGAAGAGGCTGACAGTACCCTGGCTGATTTTATCCCTGATCCGCACGCCCTCGACGCCGATGACGCCGCCGCCAGCGGTATGCTCCGCCAGCAGATCTCTACCGCCCTTGACCAGCTCACTGAGCGTGAGCGTCGGGTACTGGAGCTACGCTACGGCCTCACCGACGGCCAGCCGCGCACCCTGGAGGAGGTCGGCAAAGCGTTCGGCGTCACCCGCGAGCGCGTTCGCCAGATCGAGGTGAAGGCGCTGCGCAAGCTGCGCCACCCGCGCCTCGGCAAGCTGCTCAAGGATTACCTCGACCAGATCTAGTAGGTGTAGGGGCGACTCACGAGCCGCCCCTACGGATAATGGTGAACCACCAGCAGCAGCCCCTCGCCCACGGAGACGTGGGCGGGGGGCTGGGTGATCACATTGCTGATGCCTCGTGATCGTTCGTAACGTAGGGTGGCTGCTACGAGGGGATAGGAGAGGCCACGGGTGGTGATGCCGTGGGCCGCGCCGCTGAGTGGCAGCAGCGAGACGGTGTCGCCTGCCCCGCCGGGGATCTCGGCGGCGTCGCGTACAAGAAATGCCTCCTGTTCTTGATCGCGTAGGCGCACGCGCAGGCCAACGAGCTCGGGTAGGGCGAGCATGGCTACGTTGGCCATGCCCTGATCCCAGCGACCGCCGAGAGCGCCCAGGATGTCGATCTGATCTGCGCC